>JAYSON010000285.1:0-3473 GCA_043722725.1 Chloracidobacterium sp. | reverse complement strand
AGGGCTGACCGTGCCCGGCTGGAAAAGGAAGTGGCCTCGGCCAAAGCCAAATACGGGGACATTTCCAGCACGGAAACTCAGGTCGCCAAACTCATTACGAGCGTCGAAGATTTTGAGTCAACCTTCCCCGTTGCCGCGACCGGAAAATCCGCACTTTATCAGAGAATTAACGGATTAATAGCGGGTTACGGTTTAGTCAACACGACCGGTCCCGATTATGCACCGCTCGAGATCGCCGATCAGGATCAGGGCAGCAAATCCGATGAAGAAAAAGGCCGTTCGAGATTCCAAAGCCTTTTTCCGGGTGTTTACGTAACCACTACCGTCGAAGGTTCGTACCAGAATTTACGCCGATTTATTCGCGAGATCGAAACGGGAAGGGAATTCATCGTCATCAGCGCGGTGGAACTCGAACCATCGGATACCGAACAAAAAAGCACGGAGGGTACAACAACCGTGCAGACCGGCAGTCCGGTGAAAAATCCCGCGGGTGGCAATTCAGCATATCCGGCAGGATTTAATGCTCCGTTCCCCGGCCAGCCGACCGGGCAGCAATCTGTCGCAAAACCACGCGGGAAAACACATGGCGAAACGGTAAGATTGAGGCTCGAAATGGCCGCCTATTTCCGTCGCCCGAATGCAGTTCCGGCCGTTGTCGAAACGGAAACTCCGCCGGCTTTATGATTTATTTTATTACGATATAGCTTTAGATGAAATTATTTGAGGGCAAAACGCCAACCGAGAGAAATAAGATAATTGCCGCGGCTGTTCTTGGCGTGCTCTGCCTGTTTGTGCTCTATTATACGTTCGGCAGAGGCTTGATCGGCGGCAGTGCGGCAACGACTACTGTAAAAGTTTCCACGACTCCCAAGCCGTCGCCCAAGGCAAATGCCGACGATTTTAAGCTGCCGACGAAAGGCGAACAGGATTTCGAGTATACGACTACGGCGATAGATTACCGGCCAGGCAGCTTTTTCGCACCCGATGCGGGCCGTAACATTTTTGCTTTTTACGAACCACCGCCGCCGTGCAAAGGGGCTGGGTGTCCAACACCTTACGTTCCTTTGGTCGTGCCAAAGCCACCTACACCTTCGCCAACACCGCTGATTTTTATAACGTTTATCACGCCGCAGAGTATCTATTCCGGTTCGAAATCGTTCCGCCTCGAGATAAACGGCGAAAGGTTTACGCCGGATGCACGTATTTATTTTAGCCAGAACGAGCTTCCGACCATGTTTATAAATGCTCAGAAATTGGTCGCGGACGTTCCGGCTAATTTCATCGCCGGTGAAGGAGCGCGGCAGATCATCGTGCAGACACCTGACGGCCGGGCGTATTCAAATCAGATTCTTCTTAATGTTCAGGCACCGCCGACACCTCAGTTTACTTACGTCGGTGTGATCACGCGTAAACGCGCCAACAACGATACAGCCTATTTTCTGGAAGCGGGCAAACAGGCACCCTTAACGGCGCGGCTGAATGATGTTGTCTCCGGGAGGTTTCGATTGCTGAGCATCTCGGATACGGAAACGGTACTGGAAGATGTAAATTTAGGTTTTCGTCACCGACTTCCGTTGGTCCGCACAGGTGGAACCGCCGGTTCGTCGCAGCCATCGAGACCCGGCTTCCCGCCCGGCGAGACATACAACCCATATAACCAGGGTTTTCCGCCGAATACCAGCGTACCCCAGAGCATTCCTGGTATCCCCGATAATATTCCGCGTTACGTGCCGCCCAACGGGGCACGTCCGACGCCGGATCAAAAGCAGGACGTGGATGACGATGATGACGGTGATGGATAATCGATCGCAAAATGCCGAGAGCGGGATGACATTGCTGGCGGTGATGGCAGTGATGACGCTTTTTGCGATCGCGCTGCTGGCGGTTGCCCCGGCGGTCCAACAGGATGTTCAACGCGAAAAGGAACTCGAATCCATTCGCCGCGGCGAAGAGATCGCCTCCGCAATTAATGAGTACGTTGTCGCTCACAAGAAACTGCCCAAATCGATCGACGATCTCCTTGAAGGTCTGCCGTACGGCACCAAAAAGCGTCAAATTCTACGGGCTTCGGCGGCGACCGATCCGCTCAGTGAAGACGGAAAATGGCGGCTAATCCAAGCCGAACCCAAAGTCATAGCAGCCTTTGCAAAACGTGTTCAGGATTATAATAACGGCGTGCTGCCGCCTAACCAGAGCCGGGATCTGGACCGCTTTTCTGTCACTATCCTTAGTTCCGTAGATACCGGAAACGAGACCGAAGCCGAGGAACCTGAAGAAGAAGATTTTGACCTGATCACCGACGACGTTCCCTTTATCGGGGTGTCGAGTCAAAGCCGTAGCAAGTCCGTCATTGCTTATTACGGTATAGAAAACCACTCAAAGTGGATATTTACGCCTCTCTTTCGCGGAATGAGTGGCAGCAGCCAAGGATTTTCTCGCCCTTAATGACACGAAAGAAGTCGGTTTATACATAACGCTATCCGTCCCGAAGCCGGCCTCACTTCTCTTCGTCCGGTCGCTGCACGATCGTCGAACCCGGCGGAAACATCTCAATATCCGCATCGCTTAATGATCTCACTATTTCGATCGCGGCCCTGTCAAAAACTTCCAGAGGCTTGCTTTCATTGGTATTTATCCAGAAATTGATCGTCACGACCACTCCATCTCCCGTCAAGTCTGAAACGAGGACGCGCGGTTTCGGATCCTGCACGACGCCTTCGGTTCGGACGAGTGCGTCGAAGGTCAGCGTCTTTGCCTCTGTGATCTTTTCTTCGTAACCGAGACTATAATTGAGATTCATCCGACGCTTAGCACCGGCGCCGCGAATGGTCAACGGGCTCGAATACATGTCACCATTTGGAATCAAGATCAATTCCCCGTCGTCCTTGCGAAGCGACGTTGCCCGGACACCGATGTATTCGACCTTTCCCGAATTGTTCCCTATGAAAATTTGATCGCCTATGTGAAATGGCCGCTGCCACAAGATCAAAACTCCCGAGACAAAGTTGTTCAGAATATCCTTCGCCGCAAAACCTACGGCCAGGGATGTAAAGCCTATTCCTCCGATCAATGTCCCAAAATCGAATGACGGAATAATGACTGTCAGAGCGGTAAAGACGCCGATCGTGACAAATACTACGACGATCATGCGGCTTATCAAGAGCCGAAGACGTTTGTCGAGCTTCGTTCGCGTCGTCGCGGCTATAAAGACTTTTTTAACGATTTTAGATAGTATCCAGAATAAAAACAGAACCAGAAGCCCGGCTATAATATATGGAAGCTGGACGATTACAGAAGTTATTAAATTGTTGATCGATTGCCACGCAACATCCTTGATCTGCGAGGCATTATCGACGATTCTAGTTCCCGCGTTTGTGTTCTGCATGACGATGATTGCAAGATCCATATTCTCAATATCATACACATAGCCCGACTTAGGTGGAAATTCTTACTATTGGTTTGACATCGACCTA
>JAYSON010000284.1:0-6429 GCA_043722725.1 Chloracidobacterium sp. | reverse complement strand
TTTTCCTCAATCAGTATCTTGTGATGGTGATAGAATAAATTGAATGCCTTCGCGAGATTAAATGTATATTTTGCGAGGATCGCGGGCTCATTTTGGGCGGTGGCCTGTTGGACAGTTTCGTCCAATCTTGAAGCAAGCGTGATAAGCGACCAAATATCGTCGCCGGAATCGCCCGTCAATATTTCGGAAACCTGCTGTCTTTCGCTGAGTTTTGCAAGAAAATCGCTGATCGATTCTTTCCGTTCATCCAATTTTCGGAAGATCGAATTCGCCCGCACGGCAGAATATTGGCAGAACGCTCCGGTTTCACCATCGAACGAAAGAGCTTCCTTGAAGTCGAACACGATAATCGTCGTTCGTGTGAATTTCAGGAGAAAATACCGCAGGGCACCGACCGCCAATTGGTGAGCGACCTGCTGTTTTTGATCAATAGGGAGGTCACCATGCCGTGCCTCAACCTCGGCCAAAGCGTTTGTTTCCAAACGAGTTATCAGATCGTCGGCCTTTACGCCGAGGCCTTTTCGGCCGCTCATTTCGATGAACGGCCTTTTCCTATCCTCGTCGCTGACCTCAAAACCAAGCTCTTCGGCCGCCGCGGGTGAAAGCGCGACCATCTCGTACGAAAGATGAACGCTCGCCGCCTCGCCCTTTTCGGGATAAACGGCAGCGACGCCTTTTCTGACGACCTCCTGAGGGTAAGACTGGCGGGCGTCGATGACGTTATAAACCGTCTCGCCGTGGCCAAAAACCGGGCTGCCCGCAACATGTTCGGCTTGGGTCGCGGTCGTTATCCAAACGCTCTTGCCGTCTGCGTATTTTAAAAACGGCTTGTAGAAAAACTCCATGCCAAGGATGCCAAGTTTCCACATCTGATAGGCAATGTCCTTGCCCGTGTACGTTACGGTTCCATTTGACC
Organism: Chloracidobacterium sp.; assembly: GCA_043722725.1. Taxonomy (GTDB): domain Bacteria; phylum Acidobacteriota; class Blastocatellia; order Pyrinomonadales; family Pyrinomonadaceae; genus OLB17. Next base: position 5,513 of record JAYSON010000284.1, on the reverse strand, counting down.
GGACGAGGATCTTGTCCGATTCATGCTCGTCGGTGCCGGAATGCGAATCGAACGCCATCACCCAACATCCGGCGTTTTTGCCATCGGTTTCGAGATGGATTACACTGCGTTCCTTCATCTGTGCGAAGGCCTTGTTCCAGAAATGCAGGTGAAGTATCTCTGATTCGCGCGGCAGCAGGTCGTACCGGATCGACAGCCGCTCCATCGTTTTCAGGATGCATTCCACATTCCGCGTAGCAACGTAATCGGCGAGGAGTGCGGTGTCGTTATTGCCTTCTTCGATCAGGTTCAGAACCTCGGCACGTTTCGCCTTTAGAGCTTCGTCAGTTTGATACGTTACGCCGACCTTTGCGTAAAGGTCCCAGCAGTAATAATCGAACGTCGATCGCTCATCGCTGAGTTTTTTATCGAGCGATTTGATTTCGTCCAGGTCCTTCTTTTCGAGATAAATAAACCCGACCACCACATCCGCGACCTGCACACCGGTATTGTCGATGTAATTTTGCACTTCGACGCGCTTTCCGCTTGCACGCAAAATCCGTTGGAACGTATCGCCCAGCACCGAGTTTCTAACGTGGCCGATGTGAGCGGCCTTGTTCGGGTTTACCGATGTGTGCTCGACGCAGATCTTTGTGGCGTTATTCAATTTCGACAATTTGAGCTTAGGCAGTGGGTCCGCCTGCCCATTTTCGACGATAAATTTTCCACGATCATAGAAAACATTCAGGTATCCAGGGCCGGCGACTTCGATCCGGTCGACAAAATCGAAATGCTCCAGCTCGGCCTTCAAGATTTCGGCGATCTCGCGTGGATTCGTCTTCTCTCCGGTTTGCTGTTTGATCAGCTTTGCAAGCTCGAAGGCGGCGGGAAACGCGGCGTCGCCAAGCTCGATCTTAGGCGGCACCTCCGACACGACCTGGCTGAGATCGATGCCGAAAGCGGTCTGCGATGTTTCCCGCACTTTTTGGCGCAAAATTTCTTGAAGCTCAAAAATAGTCATTCTTATGTAAAGCCTTTGCTTACGAATCGAACAGAGATTATAAGGGTTTGACGAGGACAATGGCAAAAGCGAGCCGTTTGCGGGTTGTTTCGGCGGGAATCCGCCTGTCGAATACCCGCGCCATTTTTCATTTCCGGTCAAAAAAGACTAAACTGTTTTTTCTATGAAAACGCTCTATTTCGATTGTTTCGCCGGTGCAAGCGGCAATATGATTCTCGGCGGGTTGATCGCTCTGGGCGTTGACAAGGAAGAGTTGACTCGGGAGCTTGAAAGCCTCTCAATTGCGGGATTTACGCTTGAAATCGAGAAGGTTGATCGCTCCGGCATCTCAACGACCCATGCCAAGGTCGTGGGTCCCGACGAGAAGGTCCATCGCCATCTGCGCGATATCGAAAAGATAATTCTCGACTCAAGCCTCGCGGAAAGGGTGAAGGGACGGGCGTTAGCGATATTTACAAAGTTGGCTGAGGCGGAGGCGAAAGTGCATGGCATCGATGTCCAAAAGGTGTATTTTCACGAGGTCGGAGCGATGGATGCGATCATAGATGTTGTCGGCTCGTGCATTAGCTTCGAGCTTTTGGGCATTGAACGCTTCATTTGTTCTAAGATCCATGTCGGCAGCGGCTTTGTACGAATGGCCCACGGAACATATCCGGTTCCGCCGCCTGCCGTCGCTGAGCTGCTCCGTGGTGTTCCGATATATTCGACCGAGGTCGAGGGCGAGTTTATAACGCCGACAGGTGCGGCGATAATTAGTGTTGTATGTGATAGTTACGGTAAATTACCTGAGATGGTGGTTGAGCATGTGGGTTATGGTGCCGGAACGCGCGAGTACGAGGCATTTCCAAATGCTTTGCGGCTGATGCTGGGCGAAACCGAGTTGGCACAGGCAAAAGAGGAACGAACGGTCGTTGAAGGTGCCGAGCATACGCTCACGGATCAACTCGTCACGCTTGAGACAAATATCGACGATATCTCACCGCAGATTCTAGGCTTTGTGATGGAGCGTTCGCTTGAACTCGGAGCGTTGGATTGCTGGTTCACGCCGATCCAGATGAAAAAGAACCGGCCTGCGACGATGCTCTCGGTCCTTTGCTCGGCCGAAATCAAAGAATCGATCATCGAAATGCTTTATGTCGAAACTACGACGCTCGGTATCCGCGCCGTCGCGGTTGAACGAAATTCGCTGCCGAGAGAAACAGTAACCGTCGAGACCCAATTCGGAACCGTCGATATGAAGGTCGCCCGATTTGGCAATAAGATCGTCAATGTAATGCCCGAATATGAAAGTGTTCGCCAGCTCGCACTCGAAAGCAAAGTTCCGTTTCGGGTTGTCCATGATGCCGCGCTTTCGAACTTCAAAGGGCGAGCATTATCGGCCGGATCCTAGAATTGAACTGTGTAATTTATGGCAAGAAGGGTTAAGAAAAAGGTCGATCAGCAAAAGATCGCCGCAGGCGTCCGACTGATGCTCGAGGGAATGGGCGAGGACCCGGATCGCGAAGGGCTACAGAAAACGCCCGAGCGCGTTGCGGATTTTTACGCGGAACTGACCGAAGGGATGTGGCAGGACCCAAAGGAGCACATCGTGCCGCTGCCGGGCGACTCGCACGACGAGATGGTCATTGTAAAAGACATATCGATCGCGTCGGTCTGCGAACATCATCTCGCGCCTTTTGTCGGCAAATGCCATATCGCTTATATACCGAAGGGCGGGCGGATCGTCGGGCTTTCAAAACTGGCCCGCGTCGCGGAAATCTTTGCCCGGCGTTTGCAGCTTCAGGAACGATTGACGCAACAAATCGCAAGTACGCTTTTTGACGAACTCGAACCACTCGGAGTTATGGTTGTTATCGAAGCCGAGCATACTTGCATGACGCTGCGCGGCGTCAAAAAGCCCGGAGCCGTGACGGTCACGTCGGCAGTTCTCGGCGGATTCCGAAAAGACCCGCGAACCCGGGCTGAGGCTATGAGTCTGATTAAGGGTTAGCTTTGCGTTTTAGCGAAATACTGCCAGATGCGTTGCCACGCTAACGAAACAGGCTTGATAAATCACATTAACTGTCGGACTTTAGACGTCTAATAAATTACTTTAACTATGAAAATATTTACCAGTCTCTTGTTGATAACTTTAATTGGAGTCTCACTGGCGTTTAGTCAGGATCAGTCGAGCCGTTTTGACCGCGCAAAGATTCGTGAGCGCGTACAACGCCTTTCGGCCGATGATTTTGAAGGGCGTGGGCCGGGGACCGATGGCGGCAAACGTGCGGCCCAGTATATTGCCGATGAAATGAAAGCGGCGGGAGTGAGACCGGGCAACGGCAAAACTTATTTTCAGAATGTGAAGCTCGTCGGCGTAAAGGCAGACCCGAATACGAAGCTTGAAGTTTCCGGGCCGTCCGGAATGGCGTCTTACAAATTCGGCGACGAGTTTGTAGCTACGACGAGTGCCCAGATCTCCGACGTATCGGTCGATTCCGAATTGGTATTTGTCGGCTACGGCATTGATGCTCCGCTTTACAAATGGAACGATTACAGCGGTTCGCCGGACACCTATAAAGGCAAGATCGTCATGGTTCTTGTTAATGATCCACCCGCGACCGACGCTGAACCCAATCTCTTCGGCGGCAAAGCTCTTACATATTATGGCCGCTGGACATACAAATACGAAGAAGCAGCCCGAAGCGGTGCGGCCGGCGTCATACTCGTCCACACGACCGAATCGGCGGGTTACGGATGGAATGTAGTTCGCACATCGAACGGAAATTGGCGTTACGAGATCGCCCGGACAGCGACTGACACGACCCCGTTTTTGAAGGTCAAATCCTGGGTGACATTCGATGCCGCACAAAAGATCCTGACTTCCGGCAATCTGAATATCAACGATTTAACGGCCGCAGCAAAACAGCGCGGGTTCAAGCCAGTAAATACCGGATTGAAAGTTAAGTTGAATCTAAAAAGCGAAATGAAGACCTTCGATTCACCGAATGTTGTCGGTGTCGTCGTCGGCAGTGACAAGAACTTGAAGAGCGAATATGTGATCTATACGGCTCACTGGGATCATCTCGGTATCGGCGAAGCCGACGCTCGCGGCGACAAGATCTATAACGGTGCGTACGACAATGCTTCGGGTGTGGCGGCGGTTATCGGAATCGCCGAAGTTCTGGCGAAAATGCCGAAGAAAGACCGACCGAAGCGTTCCAGCCTTTTCCTTTTCCCGACAGCCGAAGAGCAGGGACTTCTCGGTGCCGAATACTATTCGCACAACCCGCTCGTTCCGCTCGCAAAAACCGCCGGGAACGTAAACATCGACGGCGTTAATTTCTTCGGCAAGGTTTCGGACTTTTCGGCACTTGGTGCGGAGCGTTCGACGATGGAATCTATCGTTTCTGAAGTCGCGAAGGAGCGCTCTTTGACGCTCGAAGGCGATATGAAGCCGGAACAAGGCTTTTTCTTCCGCTCTGATCATTTCCCGTTCGCAAGGGTCGGCGTACCGTCGATCTCGCTTCGGCACGGCGACAATTTCGTCACGCCGCTGACGGGGGATGCATTGGTATTCTTCCGCGATTACACTGCGAAATACTATCATCAGCCCTCTGACGAATACCAGAATTGGTGGGACGCTTCGGCGATGGTCCAAAATGCCGAGCTCGGCCTTGCAATAGGTTTGAAACTGGGAAATGCCGCTTCGATGCCGAGATATAAAGACAGTGACGAATTCTCAGCGGCAGATAAAAAGCGGATGAAATAACTGGCTGCTGCGAAAACCGAAAAGTGGGTAGTGTCCTAATTTGAGTTGCTGGTAGCAACTCATTTTGGACGCTGAAAGACTTAATTGGCGTAAGATAATATTTATGGGAGTAACCGAACGCACTGAACTCGTCCTTATCCTTGCCGGATTGGCTGTCGTCCTCTTTTTTTCCATTGCAGGGCTTACTACGGGTTATCTGTTGGGCAGAAGGTCGGGGCGAAAAAATAGGCGCCAATAGTTGCTCTGCTGTCGGGCAACTCAAATTAGGAGACTACCGAAAAGTGCAGCGCGTGGATAAATTCTATTTACGGGCTAAACTTTATGTTTTTGATAATGAAGACCTTTTACATAACAACCCCGATCTATTACGCCAACAGCCTTCCGCACCTTGGCCATCTTTACACGTCGATCGTCGCGGACGTGATTCATCGCTATAAAAAACAACGTGGCTACGACGTATATTTTCTGACAGGGACGGACGAGCACGGCATTAACATTCAGCGTGCGGCTGAGAAAAACGGCCGGACGCCGCAGGAGCAGGTCGATGTAATTTCGGCCGAGCTAAAACGGATGTTTCACGATTTCGGCCTCGATACTGAAAACGGCGGTTACGACATTTTTATGCGCACCACCGAGCCTTTTCATTACGAAGGCGTTCAGCATCTGTGGCGTGAGATCGCCAAAAACAAGACCCCGAAAGGGAATGACAACATCTACAAGGGTTTCTACGAAGGCTTGTTTTGTGCTCCGTGTGCGGCCTTT
>JAYSON010000283.1:0-11031 GCA_043722725.1 Chloracidobacterium sp. | reverse complement strand
TGTACGGGCACAACGGCGTCGAATTCATTCAAGCAATAACTCGCAGTCCGTTTCATCAAATCTTCGGTCACAAGCGGAAGATCGCACGCAAGGATCGATATCCATTTTGTCTTTGAATTTGTCAAAGCCAGTATACAGGCCGATCATCGCACCGCTTGCAGGGTTGTTTTCACTAATTTCAATGGCGATGTCTGGAATGTTTCGGAGCAAACGATTTAGCCCGTCCGAGAGCTTTACTTTGAGATACCTCTCGTCTATATCGCCTACGATATTGATCTGTCCGGTGGAAGTCGCGTCCAAAGCGGAAGCGGCTAGTTCGACAAACGTCTTTCCACCTATTTGTAGTTTATATTTGGATTTGCCCATCCGATGGCTTGCGCCGCCTGTCAAAATGAAACCTTCAATTTGGCTAAATAACGTCTTCATTTTGTGTTGTCATCCTCTGATAAATGGCTGCGAAAGCGCGGAGGAACATTCGCGAGTTCCCTTTTAACTAAAACTATCAGTGCGGCGATCTCTTCGGAATTGAAGAGAACTTGTGCCAACGGATAGACCTCTTTTTCTTCCAGCTCGTTATGGACTTCCAGCCTTTGAGCAACCTCAAGCAGATTACTTTGTATCTCACCGAGATCCACCATCTCGGCTTCCCTTTTTTCGCTGTGCTGTTCACGCAGGCAATTAACGCACCTACCTAGTTCGTTGACAAAAAAATCATGATCGCGCCGGAGGAACGAGATGGTGTCCGGAAGCCTGGACAAGATATCGCCAACTCCTTCCAACGAATACGGTTCGGCTGCTTTCTGCAATAGGATCGGGAACAAATGCAGGTGTTCCGCCCGGATGTGCATCGCCAGCCGCGCCCAGAAATAATCCAGATTAGCTAAGGCCTTTACATGATCCCCATTACGCAATGCCGCAAAGACCTGATCGAGCAGCTCGTCCAGCTTCGAATGATCGTTAGTCAGTAAGTTGTTTTGTTGCTTGTTCAATTTCCGGATGGGTGGTTTGCGCGAGCGGGCAAGAAGCTGTATATCAAACCGGCCGAAGCTGCGATCCATGCGGCGAGCGCGAGATAGACAAATATCCGCGGGATGAACATAAGAGGCTCGAAATTTATGGCCTTTGACAACTGGAACGTACACGTCGTGTACATCCCCAGCGGAAAGACCATCCCCCAGTACTGCGGATCGTAGCGAAGCGGAAACTTCTTATAGACATGCCGCCATGCGCCGAGAATAAAGAGCAGAGGTATCCACCACGATCCGGCGGCCCAAAAGAAAAGAGTGAAGCCTTTGAGAAACGGCAGAATCTCGCCGAGAAAACTCCAATCGCCGGCTGCCAGGATCAGTCTCGCTCCCGCCAATGTCGTTATCGCGACAGCGCCCATATTGATCCAGTATGGCGGTGTCAGTGAAGCGGTTGTCAGATCGAGAAATGTGAAACGGTAAAATATGAGCGTGATAAGCATCAGATAAAGCATGCAGCCGATCAGGAACATACAGAGCGTAAAGAACAACAACGGCTCCCGGTACGCATCGAAATGCCCGGCAAGCAGCGTCCCAAGCACCGAGACCGACTGTGTGGCAACGGCCGCCAGCAGCCACGCACCATTTAGTCCTTTCACGAGTTCCGGTTTATTCTCACGTATCGTAACGAGCGTGAAAAACGAATACATCACTACCGCCCATAGCCCCAACCCGACAAACCAAAGAATAGACGCGGCTTGAAACTGACCGGCGACGATCACCAGCTGGCTGCCCAGAACACACGTTCCGGCAACAATGGTGAAAAAACCGGGCCCTCGAACATGGTCGCCGATGTCCGCGAGCACACGCGGGAAAAATCGGACGACTCGAATCACGAGAAGTATCACAAGGACGAGATATGCGGCAAGGTTAACGAAAACGAGCGGCCACGAGACCGCCTTCATCTCGAGCAGATGTGCCGATATAGACACGATTCCCGTCGCCATCACAAGAGCGAAATAGCCTGGAAACAGATTTGCGATGGTCTCGCCAAGTCTTGAATTGCTGCCTGTCAACATCTGATAAATTGCCACTAGCTTTAGCTAGTGGAAAGTTAGGAAATAGGGCTGCGGCTTTAGCCGAACTTTAGAAATTCAATCTTTCCCTCCAGCTTTTAGCTAAAGCAATAAGGATGATCTATCGTTCTTTTAAATTTGGCTAAAGCCTTAATTGTACATACTTCCAACCACGAGCTAAAACTAGTGGCAACTGAAAGATAGTGATCAAAAATCCTTCGGCTTTTCTTCGTCGCATTTTCGACAACTCAGCTCAAACCCAAGACGCGATTCACGCCCGGCTTTCGTTTGCGTCCATGAACGCGTGTTGAGTGGCGGACTGTGGCGAACGTGCTGGTAATGACCGCAGGCGAGCATTGCCCGCCAATCATGTTCGTCATCCTGATTAAAGCCTACGATTTTTTGTCGCATCAACTCTAGAATCGCGCGTTTTGAGCCCTCAACGCAAAAGCGCTTCGCGATTTCGTGGAGTCGCTTTAGCTTTTCGCATTGGCGCTTCGCGATTTCGCAGGAGCGTTTGCGATTTTCGCATTTTTGCTTTGAAAATTCGATCACCGAGGTTCGCTGTTCGGACTTTTGTTTTTAGATTTCTGAAAGGAGCGGAGGAATAATTGCATGCCGCCCCATCTCACTTTTTTCCTCAACAAAATCATTGACTTCAACAACGTCTAGCAAATAGAATAGTAAGTGTTCGTTCTTCGAAGTCCTTCCTCGATTCCTGCTCACAAGCATAAATAAATTCCATAGCTGCGAGGCCAATCAATATGAATTCAAAGTCAAAATTTCTCCTGTTTTCGGTCGTCGCTATCTTTGTGATGTTCGAAGCCAACATTTCCGCCCAAACCGCAATCCCTCAAGAACCGGCATTGGTAGTCAATGGGACGCCTGTGGAGAACGCCGTAAAAACTATTGGTGGAAAAACATACATCGATATTAACGCGGTAGCGAAACCTCTGAAAATTTCAGTCCAGAAAACTGTAGGAGTAGTCGTTTTGCAAACTAACGGTAATCCCGCCTCGATGGCCAACGGTACGTCGATTACTGGGAACTTAAAATATTACTTCAATAGAAACTATGGCAATAAGCCTGATGTTGGGGCTCAAGTTGATTTACTTGAGGCAGTTGATGAGCCCATTTTTTCCCCCACCGAATCCGTTTTCGTTGTAGGGCAAGAACTACTCGTTGCAAAAACCAAAGAGGATATAAAACGACACAAGATTCTCTATTCAACGGCAGCAGATGGGAATGGCCGATTCGAGTTCAAAGGGCTTGATCCGAAAAGATATTTATTGGTGGCAATCTCATCGCACTCTAAGGGAATGACGCAGGCTGAAATTCTCGGCAAAAAACTAGTAAGGACAGTCGACTTGAAGCCTGGCGAGTCAGTCGATGTGTCACATGACTTCGGAATGACCAGCTACTAAAGCGGGCAATGAACCACAACCTCGAAAATCTCATTGAGCATATCGTTCCATTGTCGAAAGCAGATAATTTCAATGATGCAAAGGCCGAATGGAACTTGATCGGAGTCGAGATAGTAGAGGAATTCGACAATTGCCCTTGTGGGCAAGATATTAAGGAACTCTGCTACATAGCAAATAAAATCAACCGAAATCAAACCTATGTCGGCAACGTCTGCATAAATAGATTCTTAGAAATTGAAACCGGCAATCTATTTGCTGGACTGAAACGCATTGCTAAGGACGACAAAGCAAATCCCAATGCCGATCTAATTATCCATGCTTATAAACTCGGATACATCTTTGAGAAAGAATATGGTTTTCTTATGGATACGCGAAACAAGCGAAAACTTACGGAGAAGCAGCTCGCATGGAAGAGAAAGATAAATCGCAGAATAATCAGGCAAACAGTGGTTAGGCGCCGTACAAAACTTGTTTAGATAATCTCATCTCGGACACAGATGATTATAAGATCGTCTTACTCAATCGCCGGCAGGACAGAAGCGCGGGCGAGTTCGACGGTAATGTAGGTTTGGTCGATGATCTTCTGATTCATTGATGCCGGGGCTGCTGCTGCGGGCCTGAACGTTTTCTCGACGGTTTCCACCATAGGAATATCGAAAGTGCCAAAAGCCAGCATACACCGGAGGCTATAACCAGCGGTGTAAGCTGTTTGTAATGGGCGGCGAGCGCGGCCTCGATCGTCGCGGATAAGATCCAAAGCTGGGCGATGTTTATCATCACGAGCAAAACAAGCCGTGCCTGCCAGATCGCCGTGCGGCCGCCTGTCAAGACGTTGCGAGACGTTGTTTGCAATTTCGGGTTCGCCCGATCCAGTTTGTTAAGTTGCTTCATGCCCACCACCTGTTACTTTGCCGACAGCCCAAACTTCGCCGCCTTGACGCATTTCGATCTCTATCAGACCGAGCGGCCGAGGCGGCGGCCCGTAAAGCACGTTGCCGGTGTGTACGTCAAAACCGCCCTCATGACACGGACACTCGATCCTGTCATTCGGTTTTGAATAATAGACGGGGCACGTAAGATGTGTACACTTCTGTTCGTAAGCGTAATATCCGCCATCGGCGGCGCGTATCAGGATAGCTGTGTCCTTTTCCTCGGGATAGCGAAAATTAAGTGCGCTGCCCGGAGCGAGAGCCTCGGCCCCTTCGATCTTCAACGGCGTAAATGTCCGTTCAAAGCTCGCATTGTATGCCAGCTTTCCGGCAAAACCGGCGGAGCCAAGAAGCAGGGCGCTTGACGTTAAGAAAAGAAAATTGCAGAATTCACGACGTGTTACCTGTGATTCTTCGTCACGCTCATACGGAAACTCGGCTTGGTAAGGCGCCGTGGCATTTTGCACACTGATCTCGCCGGATATTTCGTCGGTCGATTCGCGATCGGCCGCTAATACATTTTCCACGGTTTTTTCATTCAAATAGTTAGAATTCATTGCGTTTGTCCGATTCTTCGACTTGTGTGTCGATCCACGATTCTTCTGTCGCGGCCTGTCCGGGTTCGACCGCTACGCGTCCCTCAAATACACCGCAGCCGTCCACTTTAACTTCATCAGCATCGGTCGGAAGCATCAAATAAACCTTGGTCTCGACATGCTGATTACCGAATACATGGGCATTGACGGGCTTTGTGCGGCGAAGCGGAACGATCTGTTCATAGGTGCCAAAAGCAATTGCGCCCGTTGGACAAACGCTCGCACACATCGGCATCAACCCCTCGCTTGTCCGATCAAAACACATATCGCACTTCATCATCAGATGCATCGACGAGTTATACTTCGGGACACCAAACGGGCAGGCGTTGACACAGTTGCGGCAATCAAGGCACCGCGGCTTTAATGCTGACATGACCACGCCGTCCTCGTTCTGCTTGATCGCATCCGCCGGACAGACAAGAGCGCAGGTCGGCTCGGTGCAGTGCATGCAAACCGTCGGCATCGTTGCGGTCGTTTCGCTCCGGTCGATGTAATCGACAAATATCATCGAATAGCCTTTATGCGTATCGCATTCGCGGCAGGCTGAAACGCATGCGCGGCATCCAATGCAGCGCTGCGGATCAATGAACATTGTTTCTTTCATAATGATCGCCCTCTCCTACTTCCCTCTCTGCACTTCACTTAACGACGTGCCCTTACGGCCCTTGCCAAGGATCGGCAGTGCGCGCGAATGAATTTTCTCGATCCTCGCGGCGCACGCTTTATATTCCGGGATCTTCGATGTCGGGTCCAGTTTCGGGTTCGTTAATTGATTTACGGCAAGCTGTTCGCCCCAGTGATATGGGATAAATATCGTATCGGGCCGGATGGTCCGCACGACCAATGCGGGGAATATCCCTTCGCCTCGCCGGGAGACCACTTTTACCCGCTCGCCGTCGTTTACTCGCAGTTTCATTGCTGTTTCCGGGTGGATCTCGACATAAGGCTCCGGGCATTGCTGAACCAAAAAACCGATGCGCCTGGTTTGATTGCCTGATAGATATTGATAAACGACGCGGCCGCTCGTTAAAATCAGGGGATATTCTTCATCCGGCTTTTCGTCCGCACCAAAGTATTCGATAGGGTGAAATTGAGCCTTTTTGTCCGGATGATAGAACTCCTTGTTGTCAAAGAGTCGTGGCGTTCCCGTATGTTCTTCGGTCGGACAGGGCCAAAAGACGCCATCCTGTTTGTCGATCTTTTCGTAGGTTATGCCGAAGTAATCGGCCTTGCCGCCCTTGGACGCGGCTCTCATTTCATCAAATATTTCGCGGGCGCTGTTAAATTGAAAATACTGCCCGCGTCCCATCCGGCGTCCGATCTCATTGATGATCCACCAATCCTCTTTTGCTTCGCCGGGCGGGTCGATGGCCTTGTTGATCTTTACCACACGGCCTTCGGCACTCGCAGTTACGCCTTCGTCTTCGGACCACGTTGTGCCTGGCAAAACCACATCTGCGTATCGCGATGACTCGCTCATAAAAAAGTCGATATTCACATTGAATTCAAGTCCTTCAAGCGACCGGCGAATGTTATTTATGTCCGGCAAACTGACCATTCCGTTGTTGCAGATCGAAAGAAATGCCTTAATCTCGCCCTCGCGCATTTTGTCGAACATCTCGACAACCGAGACACCCGCCTGCGGCAGTTCATCTTCCGGCAGGCCCCAAAATTCGCAGATATATTTGCGGTGTTCAGGATCATTGATCGACCGCTGTCCGGGAAGCTGATCCGCCTTTTGGCCGTGCTCGCGGCCGCCTTGTCCGTTGCCCTGTCCCGTAATAGTGCCGTAACCTCGGCCCGGATCGCCGATCTTACCCGTCGCAAGAACGATATTGATATACGAAAGCACATTATCGACGCCGTTGCTGTGATGCTCAATACCGCGAGCGTGCATTATCATGCCCGTTTTTGCCCGTCCATACAGCAACCCGGCCTGAACGATCTTGTCAGCGGGCACGCCGGATATCTGAGACGCAATATCAGGCGTGAATTGTTCAACCGCAGAGCGCGTGTCCTCCCATCCGTTTGTTCTTGTCCGGATAAATTCTTCATCGATCAGGCCTTCGCGAACAATTACATTCAGCATCCCGTTTGCGACGGCGACATCGGTCCCGGGCTTTAGCTGAAGGTGAATGTCACCCTGTCTCGCCGTGGCGGTTTCGCGCGGGTCGATGACGATCCAACGGCCGCCGTTATCGCGCTGCTGCCACAAGAATTTATTTAGAATGGGAAACGTTTCCGCGCAATTCGCGCCGGCGAGGATCAAAACCTCGGCAAGTGGAATATCGCTCCACGGGTTGGCGGCCCGGTCGATCCCGAACGCCTTGTTGTTGCCCGCCGCCGCCGACACCATGCACAGCCGCCCGTTGTAATCGATATACCGCGTTCCCAATCCGGCCCGGGCAAATTTCCCCATCAAATACGTTTTTTCAGTCGTCAAGGAAGAGCCGGAATAAACACCGATCGCGTCTTTGCCGTATTTTGACTGGATCTCTTTGAATTTCGACGTGACAAGATCGAGTGCCTCATCCCAACCAGCGCGTTCGAAATTTCCATTTCGCTTGATCAATGGATAAAGAAGGCGGTCCGGGTGATGGGTTTGCAAATATGCAGTAACGCCTTTCGGGCAGAGTTTTCCTTCGTTGACCGGAAAGTCATAACGAGGCTCAAAACCGACGACATGTTCTTCGGAAACAAGCAGATTCATACCGCATTGAACACCGCAATACGGGCAATGCGTCGGCACTACCCGGTCGATCACGCGGCCTGCCTGCCAGCCGCCGTATGGCTCGTCATGGAGATGCGGGCCGAAACGGTCGATGATCTGTTCCAAATGTTCTACTTTTGACATACGTTCAATTGAACCGGGCTGGCTATTTTTCCTCATCGGCACGCGTGCCGTAAAAAACAGGTTCATGTCTGTCAGCCAATCCCGCATATGCGAGTCCACGCATGATACGTTTGCAGCGCGGGCAATAGTCCTGGAGAGTATGACCGTTTTCCAAACGGTAATCGAAACCGAGTTCTTTGACGACATTCTTGAGGTCATCTATCCACAACTGACCGACAAACATTGTGCTGCACCGGGGGCAGACAGCCTGCTGCATTTCCTGTGAGCGTGTTTGGTAAAGCTCGACGCCAATAGATGCGGGCCGCTGGACAATATGGAACAACTTCCCGAAGGGCAGATAGAAAAGCGTCATTATTACCGTTGCCTGGTGCAGGAGGGCGATAAACGAATACATATAGCCCGCGAACCAAAGGCTGGACGCGGTAAGCATCAAACCCGAAACCGAAATCGCGAGCAGAAGCAGGTGCGGCGTGAAATCAAGCAGGAACGATTGATAGGCTATCGCACCGCGGTCCGTCAGCCGCCGGTGAATTGCGAGAGCACATCCGGCGATCACCATTATTGCGGTAATATCGAGTGCATGAAACGTCAGCCAGGCGGTCAGGCTCCGGCCGTCCATCAATTGCACGGGAAATCCGAATAAATAGGCTCGGTAGCCAAGATCGCCTTCGAGCTTGAAATGCACCCATCCGAAGGCGAGCGGAAATGTGATCGCGCCCGCTAAAAGACAGCCCCACATTAAAAGGAAATGAGTAAACCAGCGCGTAAAGCCGCGCTTAAATATAAAATTTTGAGCTATCAGGTTTTTGCCGATCGTTTCTGCGGCATTGGTCGTGTTCTTGAAAAGTTTTTTCCGGTCGCGAAACAGTTGCCAACCCCGCATCCAGTAAGTGCGTGTAGCCGGCCGCTGAAGCCAGACGGCGTAACGAAATACGATAGCTCCGAGCGCAGCGATACTGGCTATCGTGTAGCCAAACAAAGCCGAGTCGAAATGTTCGAGATTGCGTGAGCCAATGATTACTAGCGCAGTGAGAAGCCCGGAAGCGAGAATTCCGAGATAGGCGGGACGGCGATAATTCACGAATCCCGCAAAACCGTTTGAAAGCGGAGCCCTCACACTTACCCCCGTTCGTTCGATTGCGGCCAATCAAATTGGCCTTACAACAGTTATTCTATTTCAGGCTAAAACAAACCTTTCGCAAAATCAACTTTTTATGCAGTGTTTTCTGTATGTGGGTTTGTAAATGCATCCGAGTCGTCTTCATCGGCCCGTTCCGCGAGACAAGCAAAATCCTTTTCTACCAGAATTCGCAGCACCTGATTGATACCTATCGGTTGCATAGCCTCAATACCCACCTGCTCGGATTCTATCCACTTTTCAGCGTCGGCCGCCGGGATCGAAACACTTAGACATTGATCTTCGAAATTCGCCCGGGCCCCATTACCGTCGTCCGTTCTATCCAGCCGATAGAATAGGGCAGGTTTCGTGAACCCAAATTCGACTCTTTCTTCGACGCTCCCCGTATCGGCAAATTGAGCGATCTCGCTTCGAGTCAAACGAAGCCTGATTGAATTTCCACGGATACGTAATTTCATCTATTCAATAGTATTTCTAATAAATTTTTGTTCTCGTGACTTATGTCACTTAATGTCTGTATTTTGTGGTTTAAGCTCACATTATCAATATAAGGAGACTATATTATTATGCAAACATTTACGACAAAGACCATTCGTGACATCGCTTTGGAATCGCCGCAAACAACCCGCGTTTTTGAAGAATTCAAGATCGATTACTGTTGCGGAGGACGCAAACTACTCCATGAGGAATGTCTGGATGCCGGGTTGGATTTCCGGGTGGTCGCCCAGAAACTCGAATCCGCAATGAAAGATTATGACGCGCGCGGAGACAGTCACCTGCCGGGAAAGAAATCGCCTTCGCAGCTCATAGATTACATAATCGGCAAACACCACGTTTTCACAGTGCAGGAAATCGAACGCTTAACGCCACTGATGGAAAAGGTCTGTCAGCGGCACGGCGAACAGCATCCTGAACTGTTTAAATTACAGACTATTTTCCTCGCCCTTGCGGACAGTTTGATTCCGCATATGCGGAAAGAGGAAAACGTTCTGTTTCCATATATTCAGCAGCTTGAATCAGCATCTTCGAATGGCATGTCTGCAACACCACCGCACTTTGGAACGGTGGAAAATCCGATCCGAATGATGATGGCCGACCACGAAAGGGACGGCGAGCGGTTAAGAATTATGCGGGATATTTCAAGCGATTACACCCTTCCCGACGGTGTGTGTCCAAGCTTCACGGCATTGTACGCAGGTTTGCAAGACCTCGAAACGGATTTGCACCGGCATATTCACCTCGAAAACAACGTGCTTTTTCCGGCCGCGACCGAGCTGCAACGAAAAGTCTTCGATGTAGTTTAGATAAGCAGATTCGTCCGCATGGCTGAGTCGCGCTTTTACCGCAACGAAGGGGACTAAGCAGATTCTAATTCTTCTCGGCGGTCAGCGACTCGGCATGGTGGGGAGCATTTCCAATACAAAGCAGATGCTTCTTGCAGATTCTTCAAGAATTTCTATCTAAATGGTTCACCAGGATACAAATCCCGATAGATGTTAAAACCGTTAGGGTATATTATCCGCTCGGCTACGGAAAGGTTCTCAGCGAACGGCTCCACTACGACCTCAAGGCCCCTGCTCCCAAACCTCTCAACTTCTAGGGTGCTACGGTCACGGCGGTTTCTAAAGTCGAGTCGTGTGTTTATGAATCTGAGCTATCAGGAACATAAAGCGGTCTTGACCTCTGCCTTACCATCAAAATACGGGAGCAACGCCACTTTGGGAGTAAACATGATGCAATTCAAAGACTTGCAAAAACAGCGGCGTCATTGATATGATTCGAGTTACGCCGATTCATTGGATAAGCAAAGCTTTTATCGGGTACTGTGAACGGCTCAGTCTGTCGCTCGAAAATACTGTTTTTGGGGATAGGTTTTGCAAATAGTCCCCAAAGAATCCGCAAGTGACAAGATTTGTGTATATCAGCAAACTATTGCAAATAAAGAAGTTAGGCGGCGTAGCCAAGTGGTAAGGCAGAGGTCTGCAAAACCTTTATTCATCGGTTCAATTCCGATCGCCGCCTCCAATAAAATCAACAACTTAGAGCAAC
>JAYSON010000282.1:0-8797 GCA_043722725.1 Chloracidobacterium sp. | reverse complement strand
TCGAACCATCACGGGATTGCTCCCACGGGCTTCTGAGACCCGCGCGTCTACCAGTTCCGCCACGTCCGCACGACGGCGAACATTGAGAATACTAATTCGAGAGGTGAAATTCAAGAAAGTAAGTACGATGGAGTGCTAGTCCGCCGTCCGTTTTGCTATATTTGATCGGTGGCATCGCAATTAGCAAAAAATCTGGCGTTGGTCCAAAAAAGGATTGATCTAGCGGCAACGTGTGCGGGCAGGAAAGCCGATGAGATAAAGCTCGTTGCGGTAGGCAAGACGCATCCGGCCGAGGTTTTGAAGGACGCTATTGCGGCGGGAATGAAAACGTTTGGCGAGAACAAAGTTCAGGAAGGTCAGGAAAAGATACCTGAAGTCGGGCGTGACAAGGCGGAATGGCATCTGATCGGGCATCTCCAATCGAACAAGGCACGAAAGGCGGTGCAGCTTTTTGACGTGATCGAATCGCTCGATTCGATCGAACTTGCACAGCGGCTTGAACGTATTTGTTTAGAAGAGGAACGTGCAAGCTTATCCGTTTTTGTACAGGTCGATCTCGCAAACGAAGAGACGAAATCCGGCATTCCGGAAAAAGACCTGACCGCGCTTATTGAATTTCTGAGAGCGTGTAAATGTTTGAAACTGGCTGGGTTAATGATCGTGCCACCGTATTTTGAAGAATCCAAAGATGTTCGCCCCTATTTTCGCCGGCTGCGTTCGATCCGGGATGAGATATTGCCTAACGGCGGGCTTTCAATGGGAATGAGCCATGATTTCGAGATCGCGATCGAAGAGGGAGCGACGGTGGTTCGTGTCGGCACGGCGATCTTTGGACAGAGAGGAGTTAGCCACAGATGAACACGGATAAGCACAGATCCACAAGAGGCGTTCGTAAATTATCCATGTGTATCCGTGTTCATCTGTGTAAAAAAATCTTATGCTTTCTGCATTAATTTATCCGTGGGTTAGCCTGATCGTCTGGATCGCGTTCTTAGCGTTTCTTTCGTTTCTGATACTGCGGCTTATATTTAACTATGCCGATCCCAACCCGTTCGGGGCAGTCGGTAGGTTCGGCTTCAAAATCCGAAAGACGAGTGAAAGGTTCGTCTACCCGGCATCACGGTTTCTGGCAACTTACCGGGTCGATCCGCGTCTCGCTCCGATTGTTACTATTCTGCTCGCTTTGGTGCTTACGTATTTTGGATTGCAGATTATCGGGAATACGTTTTTCGTAATTGACGGCTTGTCGATCGGTGTTGCATCGGGAAATCCAAAGGTGTTCATCGGCTTTGTGCTTTACGGCCTACTCAGCGTTCTAGTCCTGTTTATTTTCATACGGTTTCTATCGTCGTGGTTCGTTTTTACGGGGAATACACTTCTCGGGTTTGTAAAAAAGGTTACCGATCCGATAATGCTGCCGGTCCAAAGATTGATCCCGCCGATGGGAATGTTCGATCTGTCCGGGATGCTTGTGCTTATCTTCATTTGGCTGTTGCAGTCAATCGTGATGAGAACATTGATCTACTCTTGATAAATTGCATTGAAAAGGAAGGAGCCGTAATTTTCACCGTGCGTGTTGTGCCGCGTGCTTCGCGAAGCGAGATCGTCGGCGAACACGACGGGAATTTAAAGGTCAGAATTTCCTCGCCGCCCGTGGATGGAGCGGCTAATTCTGAGTTGGTCAGACTGCTTGCGAAATCCTTTGGCGTCGCGAAAACCGCCATCGAGATCGTTTCCGGCCAAACCTCTAAGACCAAACAGATACGAATAATCGGCATATCGGTTGCACAATTGCAAAGCGTTGCCGATTAGTGGGCTTTTTCTGCCGCGAATAGGTTTTGCGAAACACCATAACGCCGAGCCACACGAGCAAGAGCGCCGAGACGATCTGTCCGAACATTGCCAATGTTAAGAATGTCCAACTCAGATCGCCACGCATCTCGAGCGTTTGCCTGAGTGCCAGCAGGTCCGCCAAAACGAACAATCCACACAAGGTCAAAACTGTCATGTTTTTTCTCATACGGCTTTCATTAAAACCGCCCGACGTAAACGCGCTGTGACTGAAATCTCAACAAGTTGTGAAACCTTTGCGTGTTTGGTGAAACAAAAATCGGCGTGATATATTTGCAGTTTCCGGGCAGAAACGCGACAGTTAGGGAGCGTGATCTTTAATACCATCGGGGCGGCACGCTCGTTCACACTCGCGTTTCTGCCCGAATCCAAGGAACTTTTACCAAAATGTCAGGACACTCCAAGTGGCACACAATCAAGCACAAAAAAGGTGCGACGGACGCAAAACGCGGCAAAATTTTCACCAAGCTGATCAAGGAGATCACGGTCGCGGCGCGAACCCGCGGCGGTGATCCGGACGCGAACGCCCGCCTGCGTAAAGGTATCCTCGACGCCAAAGCCGCGAACATGCCGAACGACACAATTGACCGCGCCGTAAAACGCGGCAGCGGTGACCTCGACGGCGTCAATTACGACGAGATCACCTACGAAGGCTACGGGCCGAACGGCGTTGCTGTATTGGTTGAGACAATGACCGACAACCGCAACCGTACTGTCGCCGAGCTTCGCCACATTTTTTCAAAAAATGGCGGCAATCTGGGTGAAGCGGGTTCGGTCGGTTGGATGTTCGATAAAAAGGGTTACATAGTTGTCGATAAAGCGGCAAAATCCGAAGATGAACTTTTCGATATCGTAATCGAAGCCGGTGCCGACGACATGCAGGACGAAGGCGACGTTTTCGAGATATACACCACACCCGACGCATTCGAAGCCGTAACCGACGCCCTGAAAGCCGCCGGAATCGAACCCCAAGCCGCCGAAGTCTCGATGATCCCCCAAACCTACATCAAACTCGAAGGCCCCGACGCCCAAAAAATGCTAAAACTCTACGACGTCATCGAAGACTACGACGACGTCCAAAAGGTCTATGCAAATTTTGATATAGACGAGAGTGAGATGGAGTAAGTAAGCGAACCGATTTGTAGCTAGTTCCAAGTAATCTCTATTTTCTTTTTCGGCAATGTAGATGATGCAGGCACAACAAAGCTAATACGTCCGTCCGAAGATTCGAAATGGGTAATTTGATTGTCGAATTTTCCACTTGAAAACGGGACATACTTGCTTCCACTTTCAGACTGTAACAAAAATCTGTTCCACATTAGGTAATAATCTTTGTCACCTGCGTTAGGTAATCCCGCGTCGTGATGCAAGCGATCAACAAAAATAACATCGCGGCCATAATTTGCTGAATCCTCTGGTATCCACAGTATGAGATAGTCCGCCGGGGTACCGTTGAAAGATGAGTCAACCACAAAACACTTCACATATGGACGTATTTCTCCGTCTATTTTTATTGTTGCGTTTAGGCTGTTGCTGAGAATCCTCGCGGTGCCAGTTACGGTTTTTAGGAGTATAGGGTTACTGTAAAAAAGACCTCCCAGAAGCAAAAACAGTACCAAAAGACATACTAAGATCCATTTCATCATGATTATGATTTCGAAACCTCTAAATCCTGACAGATTTTCTTAGCCAAAATTCGTTTATTTCGCGGTGTCTTGGGATGGCGGTTGCTTTTTGTTTCGCTCGATTAACGTAACCAGTATGGTTACCGCCATCACGGAGTTTTTCGCACCCGTGCCGTTCCAAATGGCGAATCAGATCGGGAGTTTCATGCGGCATTCAGTAGGAGAGGTTCGCGTATAACGTCTATTCCGGCGAGTGCTTCTTCGGCAAGCCGGCGGTTTGCCTCAAACACCAGCTCGACAGCTTCTTTAAGATTTTCGCGGGTTTCTTCCAGAGTGTCGCCTTGGGTGTTTGCTCCCGGAAGCTCTTCGACATACCCAATAAAACCTTCCGGCACTTTTTGAAATACTGCTGTTAGATTGATTTCCATATTGTCCAATTTCCTGGCTGATAGTTTAACACGCACTTTTAAAACCACCCAAGAAACCTTCTATCCTATTTCCTGCCCAAATGTTATGCGGTGTCCGTCCGGCGTCCGGACGCTGAATTCGCGGAGTCCCCAGGGTTTATCTTCGGTCTTGCTGATAATTACAGCGCCGTTTGCGCTGAATTCCTCGAAAACTTCATTAACATTCTCGACAAGAACATGAGCGAAATACGAATGATCGCCAGTGTCGCGTGCCCACATCGCATTGGGGCATTCGCCGAGCATAACCTTGAAATCGCCGAACGACAGAAACTCCCAGCCGGGAACCGAGAAGTCGCGATCGAAACCAAGCTTGTTCACATAGTAATCTGTTTCAACCGTAAGGTCCTTTACGGCCAAAACGTGTCTGGTGTGAATTATCTTTCGAGGGGCGTGCACGTTTTTCTCCTAATTTTGAGGCAGGCCGGCTGAGTAGCCGCTCGGTCATTTCAGGCTCTCCAATAGCTTACCCGCTTGATTCCGCCCTTCCATCGTTATTTTGTCGTTTATCGAGGACGTCAGGTTCATGTATTCCAACAGAACGGAGCGCGCCTCATCCTTTCGGCCCTGTTCGGCATAGAGCATTCCAAGCCGCAAAAAAACGTCTTTCGATTCCGGCAGCAGTTCTCTTCTCGCCTGTTGCCGAGCGCTCTCCAATTCACGAAGAGCCTCGGCCTTCTGCCCGCTTTGATAGAGTACTATCGCCAGATTGACGGTCATAGCCGCGGAATAGGCCGGCAACACGGCTCGCGCTTTGCGAAAGTTCTTGATCGCGGCTTCGTAATTGCTCTGTTCACCGTAAACTACGCCGAGGGCCTCGTACGTTTGGTAAAGAGCATACGCCTCCATTTTTTCCGGCGGGAATTGCAGTGCCCTAACGAGATCGGCTTCCGCCTTTGCGTATTGCTTCGATTTCAAAAATCCGTTCGCGCGACCAAGATAGCCGCGGACCGTCGGCTTCGTGGTGATGGAGCCGGTGTAAGCGCGTATTGCTTCGTCGGTTCGACCATTCTGCGTTAGTGCATTTCCGTACTGCATCAAGGTAAATGATGAATTATCGAAAGTAGCCGTCCACGACCAAAGCGCGAGGTCATTTGCCCAAGCCGTATTGTATTTGAATGTTTGAATGGACAGCAGGATGCTCATCACAATTCCGGCGACAAGTACATATCGCTCGTTGAGATATTTCGCCAGGAAAGGCACGACGAGCATCAGCATTCCGAGCAGCGACAGATATAAATATCGGTCGTGGACGATCTGCTCGGGTATAAATGCCGTCGCATTCATAGCGGTTACGAGCGGTAGGAGGAAAAGAGCCGCCGCGAGCCGCCCCTTGCTGCCAGCCTTTGCCAAATAAAAGATAGCGGCCAATGCCGCGATCATCACGATCAGCGGCACGACAAAATTCGCAATGCCGATCCGCGATACCGGTTCAAGCGGATAGTTTGCTCCGACCCAATAGGGGAAAAAGATCTGCCGCAGGTAAAAGGCAAACATCGCCGGCACGCTCATAATCGCTTCGCCCAATCCGACCGCATCATCCGGCAACCGCGATATTGCACCCAATATCGACCAGCGGATTAGAAAATAAACGACGGCGACCGCACCCAGAAGCAGAATCGGCACAATTGCCGCACCCGGCTTTTTTTCGGTTGTCTCATCACCGGATAGGACAAAATAGTATATCGGCAGACAAATTATCCCAATCTCCTTTGCTCCCAATGCCACGGCGTAGAGCAGCATCGACAGGACGAGGTATCTTGCTTGCTTTTTTTCCGAGAATGTCTGTGTAAACCAAAGCGAACCTAAAAAAGCCAAAGCGAAAAGCAGGTCGGGCGACCCGGAGATCCATGCTACCGATTCAACATGAACAGGGTGAACCGCAAATATAAGGACTATCGTGCTTGCGGCTATCGCCGAAAATGCCCAACGCCTAAGCAGCCCGTAGGCCATTACGCACACCCCTGAGTGAAGCAGGAGGTTCGTAACGTGCCAGCCAAGCGGGTTCGTCCCGAACAGCCGGAAGTTGATTATGTGCCACGCGGTAAACGTCGGCCGCCAATAGTTGCTTGCGGCGACCGTCCCGCCGCCTTTAAAGGCCCAAACGTCTGAGGTCAGAGCCTTCCAAATAAATGCGGTGTCCTGGATGAGCGCATTTCGCAGGATCTGACGGTTATCGTCATAGACAAAGCCGCCCCTCAGCGAATTGGCGAAAACAATGAAGCAGACTAGCGCCAAGGGAGCGATCCATTTCAGTTCATCGCGAAGCTTCATAGCGGGCCGTTTTGTACACTATTGCGACTAGAGGCACAGGTGGACACAAATTAATACTTGATCTTATCTGTGTTGATCCGTGATTATCTGCGGTTACTTCTTCCGAACCGCTGCGCTGTTCTTGCTTTTGCTCGTTCCGACTCCACTAAGCGGTCTCTCGACTCGGCCGTCGTGACAAGCGAATTGAGTAATTCTTCGGCGACTGTCAACACTCGTTCCACAGCGAGTTCGAACACCTCCTCATTCGCCTTTGACGGTCTTGTAAATCCTGACAGCTTTCTGACAAACTGTAGCGACGCTGCCCGAACCTCATCGTTCGTCGCAGGTGGCTCGAAATTAAAAAGCGTTTTGATGTTTCTGCACATACATTGACTAGCTCGGTAACAAAAGTCATTTCGAGAAACGATCTTCAATTGCTTTGATCACGATATAAGCTACAACCCATAACAGCGCTTAAAATCACCTTAAAGAAACGTTTGCCTTCCCGAAATGGTTTCATCGAAAAATGGTAAAAGCAGATGGCCAGCCATAATGGAAATCGTGACAATCGCGATTGTGCCTCCCGTTCAGCGAGCTTCCATAATTCGCCGACGTACGAAAGAGGTATCACTTTTCAATTATTCCAACGTGAAATTCTTCTTCAACTTCTGCCAGACCTCAAAATACTCAGGCTGCAATTCGGAGGTTTCCATCGCAAAGCGCGTTGGGCGCAATATGTAGCGCGATTCGAACATGAACGCCATTGTACCCAACAGTTTTTGCGGGGCAAGCTCGGCGTTCGATGCTTTTTCAAAGGCGTCGAGGTCAGGGCCGTGGGCGGACATTTGGTTGTGTAGCGAGCCGCCGCCGGGGACGAAGCCTTCTTCCTTGGCGTCGTAGGCGCCGTAGATGAGGCCCATGTATTCGCTCATCACATTGCGGTGATACCACGGCGGGCGGAATGTATTTTCGGCGACGAGCCAGCGGTCGGGAAAGATGACAAAATCGCAATTTGCAACGCCCGTCTCGCTCGAAGGCGATGTCAGAACAGTGAAAATCGACGGGTCGGGATGATCAAACGAGACCGAGCCGATGGTATTGAATCGGCGAAGATCGTAACGATAAGGCGCGTGGTTGCCATGCCAAGCGACGACATCGAACGGCGAATGATCGATCTCACAAGACCATAGATTCCCGCCGAATTTTGCGACCAGTTCGAACTCGCCCTCAATGTCCTCGTACCACGCGACCGGCGTTTCGAAATCACGCGAATTCGCCAGCCCATTCGCTCCTATCGGCCCAAGCTCCGGCAGACGAAAATGCTGGCCGTAATTCTCGCAGATATAGCCACGAGCGACTTGCTCCCCTCCTGTCTGAGGAGGGGTGGCAGCCGCTTCGGCTGACGGGGTGGTAGGTGCTGGTTCAACCCGAAACTTCAACCCTCTCGGTATCACCGCCACCGATCCCGGCCCGACCTGCAACAATCCCAGCTCGGTCAAAATACCAAGCCGACCCAAATCCGGCACGATTAGCATCTCGCCGTCGGCATTATAAAAACACCGGTCGCCCATGCCCTTGTTACAGGCATAGATATGCACTGCCATTCCGGTTTGAGCGAACAGATCGCCGTTACCGGCAATAGTCGTAATGCCGTCAATAAAATCCGTCGGTTCGGTAGGTATCGGCAGCGGGTCCCAACGAAGCTGATTCGGAGTCGTCACAACATCATCGAAAGGCGATGATCTGAACAGCCGATTCTCGATCTGCCGAAACGGCTTATGCTGCACGCTCGGCCTTATCCGGTAGGTCCAAGTCCGCTTATTACGCTCACGCGGTGCCGTAAAAGCCGTGCCCGAAAACTGCTCCGCATAAAGCCCCAACGACGCCCTCTGCGGCGAATTCCGCCCAACCGGCAACGCACCCTCGACTGCCTCCGTCGCGAATTCATTGCCAAAACCTGTTTGGTATTTTACCTCCATAAGAAATTTATCCACAGATTAGCACGGATGAACGCAGATTTTTATGTCGAATCCGATTCCCATTCCGGCGTTGCTAATCCGCGAGGATAGGAATTGCCGGACGCATGTTTTGTGCGGGAATTTCGACCGTTTCCGGCGCGTTGAATTTTGGTTCTTTTCGAAAGTCTAAATACAATCGCCGGCTGAGGAGTTTTTCGGGAAAATGCGCAAGCCGCATTGCCGGATACTTCATCGCCTTACCAAACATCCGGCGGCCCATGAGGTAATAATAAATCGGAATTCCGATGTTAAATCTGCGGTGGAATGCGGGGTCGCTGTGGTAAAAATCCAGATTGTAGCGCCAGCACGTAAAGAAAAACTCCCATTGCAGCTCGGTAAGTTTGAATAATTGGGCGCTTTCATTATTGCCCATTTTTGTATCGTCTAGTGAGACAAACAGCGTTGGGATAACGACCCATTTTGCATCGCGGAGCGCGTGGAGCAGGTCCAGCGAACGTTTTGTGTCGTCCTCTGTTTCGCCGGGCAGGCCGATGATCCATGTACAAAAGGGGAACCAGTTGTGCCGGTTCATTATCTCCATCCCTTTCAGGACTACGTCTTGCCACTGCTCGGCTTTGTAGGGGTA
>JAYSON010000281.1:0-5830 GCA_043722725.1 Chloracidobacterium sp. | reverse complement strand
GCAACCGTCCCGGATTCGGCCTTCAAGACCTGAGAATATGTAAGTTCGAGCTTCTTGTCGGAGTTTGGAGGAATCGGAAATATCGATGCCTGAAACAAGTCTTTACCGGCGTATTCAAGAAGGCCCGGATCGCGTTGGCGGCGGACGATCTCGTCATAGATTCGCCGTGCTTCTTCGCGGGAGCGAACTTCGCCGACAAGCTTCTTGCCATTTTCCCAGATCGCGAATTCGATGATAGAAGCCGTTTCCGGTATCGGAAAAAAATACGTGCCTTCCAGCGTGTACGGCGTGTCGTTACGAAAAACTTGCTCGACGTGTGTCGTGGCTACCTGGCCGTTTATTTTTGTGTCCAGTTGAATCGACTTTACCGGAAGTGCATTGGGGAGCGGCATCGGCCGAGGTACCGGTCGTGGCCTGCATGGCCGGACATCACAAATTATCGGCACGATCACACCCTGTGCCTGAGTCGATACTACGGCAACAAATCCGCCAAAAATCACGCCCAAAATGAGCGCTAAATGCCTGATTTTCATACTTCTCTCCCCAAAATGATTTATTAGCGTCTACGGACTACGCTTACTTTGATACTTTAAGGAACGGCTGGTGTTGCATCGTCTTGCAATATTACGCAAAAAAAGGATTTCAGCTTACGACCTGTACACAATCGATAACATGAAAAGACGTGAAGATGTACGGAGAGAATTGAATCAAAATATGGGTTAGTGCTGATAGAGCAAGTGGGGGGAAATTTCAAATCCTAAAACAGCCGACTAAGAAAGTAAACAGTCGCAAAGATCCGTAAGAACCCTATGTTCTGTCGACACAAGGATTTAATTTCACCGGCTGGCAGCAAAACGAACCCTTCCTTGTTCTTCTTGTTTGGTTTGCGTCGCGCGTAGTCCGTAGTAAAAGCCCCAAGACCTACCACGGAAAAAACGCAAAAAACAAATGCCACAACGCCTGTTCAAAGTCTAATATGTCAACAGGCTCTATGGCTTAGCGGGGGCGTCCGTCAAAGCGTCGTCAATTTCTTTTTCCAGTTTAGAACGTAATTTCTCTACCAAAATATCGGCCTTCTGCACCGTTTGATCGATGTTCGACTTTGTTTTCTGGACTTCAATAAGCAGCGATTGAAGATTGGTTCGTTCAATTTCAAGGCTCTTTTTTCGCATGTTCCTGAGTTCTTCGGGACGGAGCGAACCGGCAAAAGCGACCGTACGGTCGATCGTTTCGGGGCGAATATCGTTCTCGATCAAATCCAGTTTCGTTCTGATCGTGCTTTCTTTCTCAATCATATCGAAAAGCTGTTTTCGCAATGTGTCAGCACGCTGTTCCGCCTTTGTAAGAATGTCGAGATTCATCAACAGCCGCTTCTGTTTTTCGTCCTGATCGTTCTTCTTAACCGATTCAAGGCTTTTAACGCGGCTCTTCAGATTTTCGATAGTCTTAGAGCTCTCGTCGGTTTTGCTTTCGGATTCGTCGATTCTCAGGGCCGGATTGGTCTGAACCATTGGAGTTCCGGTATCAGGAAAATCCTCGGCTCTGCTGATGATCTGCGGTTCGGTATTTTGCGTGACCGGAACAGTACGGGCAGCGGTCGATGCAGTTCTTTTTCGTCGCGTTCCCTGCGCGTTGCTGTCGGCGACGCTTAAGAATAATCCAAGCCCGACAAACACTACAATGGCAATTTTGCCTGATCCGGAGATATTTCTGTTCATACGATCATTTTCCTTTTTTGCCTTCATCCTTGTCCGCGATGAAATCACCCCTGAAAATTTCAACGGCATTTTTTGCCAATCCGACGAAAGGGATCGCATCGATCCCGGAGTTCAATAATCCATTCACGACGCCCTTTTTCTTAA
Source organism: Chloracidobacterium sp. (assembly GCA_043722725.1). Classification (GTDB taxonomy): domain Bacteria; phylum Acidobacteriota; class Blastocatellia; order Pyrinomonadales; family Pyrinomonadaceae; genus OLB17. The sequence continues at coordinate 3,968 of JAYSON010000281.1, read as the reverse complement.
TATCGCTGCCGACCAAAATGACGGCGATCGCGGTTCCGCCGAAAGGCACCATCTTCGCAACGCGCTTCGCCGCCTGCCATCCGCCGGCGTGTAACAATTTTCGTTTTAGCCCGTTCTTTTTCTCTGCCATCGTCATAAAAGTCTATACTTGCTTTCTTGGGATGACAACAGCATACTTTTGTTTGCACGTTCAATTGGGTCCAAAAGTTCCACTTTCCGCGTCGATATGTCGCTCAAGGCCTCAAATCTTTCTAAGCTAGACGATCAAAAATGCGTTCTTCGAGATGTCTCGTTCAACGCGACTCGAGGAGAGATTTTTGGGATTTTTGGAGAGTCGTCCTCAGGCAAAACCACCTTATTGAATATTATTGCGGGCGCTGAAAAGTCGAACGGCGGCTCAATCTATTTTGATTCCAGCGATGCAACGTCACTATCGCAGGAGACTCGAGGTTTCGTGATTGCCGAAACGACCGCGGATTCGTCCTGGAAGCGGCTTTTCGGATCAGGCAAAACGTCGCGATCTTCGAGTGGCGGACGACAGGTCGATTCGATCAAAAAAGCTGCGGAGTCCGCAATGGACGTTTTGCTGCTTGACGATTCGTTTTCGTCAATGGACAACGCTCAAAAGCTTGAAAGCTTCGAAAGTTTGCGTCGTCTGGTCAAGGAAAAAAACCTTGTGGTCGTATTTGCGACCAGCAATTATGAGGACATGCTGCTGCTTTGCGACAGAGTAGCAGTCATCGCGGACACCGAGATTAAACAAACCGGAACTCCGCAGGAAGTTTATCTCGATCCTCAATCCTACAGTGTCGCGCGTATCACCGGTAGAAATAATCTTTTTGAGGCGAGACGATTGACTTCGAGCAAGGCGGCCATTCCGCAGTTCCAAACCATCGAAGGTTCGCACAAACTGATCATTCAAAAAATCGAGAAGAGTTCGCTCGGTGCTCTGAACCAAAATGTATCGCTCGGCATACGGCCCGAGCACATCTCGATCTCCTTCGGTGCATCGTTTCCCGAAGACAATTTGATAAAGGCAACGATAACAGGCGTGCAATTTCTGGGTGCGACAACGCTGGTCGAACTGGATGCGGCCGGACTTCGATTGGACGCTCTCGTGCTGCGGCTCGTTGGCTTGAACGCAGGTGACGAGTGCATGCTGGGGCTGCCGCCTGACAGAATCGCCATCTATAAGGATTAAAATTACCACCGGAAGGTCACGGTGAACCAATCGTTCCGACGAAGCTGACACCCGTTAGGTTGCTGTTCAGCGAAATGGATTGATTCTGGAAGGTATATCGTTTTGAGGTTATTGAAACAGTGTGCGTTTGTCCGCCGGCAACGTTGGTGAATGTGAAATAACCAAGATGGTTGGTCAAAGTTTCACTAACCTGCCCCTGCTGACCCACGATACGGACCTTCGCCAATGGAACGCCGCGACCGCTCGGAGATGTCGCACGGCCGGAAAACGTGTAGGAAGTTGCAGCCACCTGGCTGGAATAGTTGTATGCGACAACGGCATAGTTTTGGTCGGTAAAGTCACCGTTTGAAAGAATTCCGTCGCCGTTCAATGCGGTTGGGAATACCTGTACGGTAAAGGCCGTGCCGGCCGGAATACCGGCGGGCAGAAATACGTTTTCGACATTGTTTATCGAGTCGGCGGTTCCGCCGGTGACCGAAATGCCATTTGAGAACACATTACCTTTATAAACCGTTCCGCCTATTGTCACGATCAGGTCGAGGTTGTTTACCAATGCCGGATCGGCTACACCCGGAGGATCGGTCCACACAAGAGTTATGCGGACCGGCTTGGTTGAATCGGCGACCGTCCCGGAGAAGATGCCGAAATTTTCACCGGTGTTGTTAAATTGTATCTGCTGATTGATGTACTTCATCCCGACGCCGGTATTCAGCATCAACTTCATATTAGCCCGGCCCCAGCCTTCGTTGCCGTTCGGGACAGCGGCACCCGAAAGGACTCCATTCATATCTCGGCCCGTATTTATGATCGCGGCCTTAATAAGGGCAGGACTCGGACTGATCCCAAAACCCTGGGTTGCCTTCCAATATTGCGTGAACAGAGCCGCCATGCCCGCAATGTGCGGGGCCGCGTGAGATGTCCCGCTGCTCCAGCGATGGTAAGCGTCAATATTTCCAAAAAGCGAGTCGCCTCCGGAACGTCCACCCGTTATCGCACTTCCGGGCGCCGAGATGTCCGGCTTTATACGTCCGTCCGCTGCCGGGCCTTGGCTGGAAGTACTATTCAGATCATCGATATTGTTTGCTTCCGTCCCAGCCAACTCACTTCTAATATTTTCGGAGTTTCCGACCGCTATCACATTCTTTGCCATCTTTGGCTGCGTAAGTCCGTTTGAGGCTTCGTTTCCGGCCGAAAAAACGATACAAATTGGATCGATACCTGAGTCGAACGAGGCATCTCGCACGAAGCCGTCATACATGGCGGCATATGCGTTATATGTGTTGCCATTGAGACCGTTACCCCAGCTATTGTTGCTTATCGTCGCGTGTACGCCGCTTGGCCCCGGAGTCAAAACGCTGTCATTAAAAATGTCCGCATCGGTGCCGCTGTAGCCAACTCGCAGCATTGGAATATTAATAATGTTAGCTTTTGGAGCAACGCCTGAACCGTAGTTGTAGCGGCTCGGGTCAAGAATCGAGAAGGGCGCTGTACCGGCAATGATCGTGGCATTTAGATGTCCGTGCCCCGAAGCACCGGCCGATGCCCCTCGCAATGGGCCGTTGACCGCATTCGCGTCCGTAATATAAAACCCGCCATCACCCGGAATACCGACCCCGTCGTCGTCAACGGCGACAGTTACATTTGTTCCATCAACGCCAAATTGAGCAAGCGGATTGTAACCAGGCCCGTTGACCGCTGTCACACTCGAATAGTTTCCCGCAATTATCTGTGCAGATCGTTCGTCCTCACGGGTTGGTTTGTTATAAGCGTTAATGCTGAAAACGTCGGGCCAGGCCGCGATCGCTTCGACCTCATCAAGCCTCAGTTCGACACGAATAACATTGAAAAAATTGTGCTGCAAACGGCTTACACGTCTAAACGCCGGAGCATAATCACTTTTCAGACGATCAGCAACCGCGTCAACATCAGCCCGCGCAAAAACTGCTACATCAAATAGAGCGGTTCCCTTTTCTGAAAGCCCGAGCGGGGAAATTTCTCTTCGAAGGACGGTCTTGTCCTTGGCTGACGCGATCTGATCCCGCACTACGCGTGAAAGCTTTTGGTCGGCGGTGTAGCTTCCGATCCAACGCACTCGCGAATGGTCTGCGGCCTTGGCGATCGCATCGCTCTCGCCATAGACAAAATATGCCTGGTGCGGAACGTACTGTAGAACTTCAACACCGGATTCACGCAGGCTGTCCAGCCACTCATCCTTTACGGTTCCGCCAAATTGGAGAATGTAATAACCTTTTCCGTTCGAGGTCGCCGAGCGTCCCAGACGCAACGAGCTGGATGGAGGGTCATTCACCGGTTCGAAGGCCGCGCCGGGTAGATTTACCGTAGTTTCGATAGATTGCGTCTCGAGTCCTAGTTGCGAAAGATCGGTACCCTTATTTTTCGCGACGATAACAAAACTGCCGTAATCTCCGACAATGCGGCCGTATCTTGCGACCTTTTCGCGATCCGGAAGATCCGTGACCTTTACGCGTGCGAATTCCTTCGACTCGCTGCGTATATCACTCGTCACTCGGTCGCTGCCCGCAAATTTCGCAAGCGTCGAATCGTTTCGGTCAACGCTCTTCTGGGCAAACTGCCGGCTGTCTCCAAATGTAACGTAGGCCGCAAGTGCCACGATGATCATGGCGATGACTGTAAAAACACGCCTGCCGTTAACGATAATACTCATCAAAACTGATCTCCTGCGTGAACGGATTCATTACAGAACATTCATAGAAAGAACAATCTAGCACAAAATTCCAACTTTCCC
>JAYSON010000280.1:0-4054 GCA_043722725.1 Chloracidobacterium sp. | reverse complement strand
AGATCCTGCCGTACCTGGTTGGCACGCGACGAACCTGAGAAATTCGAGAAGCCAAGCTGTCCCGTTGAGTTGACCCCGATCGCACGGACGACATATTCGCTATCGAAGAGATTATTCAGTCCGGCGGCGGCGAAAACTTCCTGAATTTTACCCTTGTCTTCGAATGATAAGACGTTGCCATTAACAAAAGCCGCGTGTCTGAAACCTGTTGTCGAAGCGTCGCCATCCACGTATGCACGGCGTCCGTTCGGTTCTCTCTGACCGGCAAGAGCCGTCTTTCGCTTGAGAACTTCATATGCCAACGCTCCCGATACACTATTCCACGTCACTCTTAGCGAACGCGGAGTAGCGGGAGCGACTTGAATGTTCGATGGGATCGCCGGCGCGGCCTGATTGCCCGCAAACGGTGTAACCTGTGTCGAAATAGTTGCTTTGCCGCCCGAAACCTCAAGTGCATTTACGCCCAGTTCCTTTGCCGCAAAGATCTGCTCGATCATTGCACGGTGTTTGCCGGGTGCATCGGCATCGGTAGTGTCGGTCGAATAAAGCATTTGGTCGGCGACGATCATCGCATCGCGTGATTTGACGAATGTATCGGGTGCCGTTGTGCCGAGGACATACATAGAGCCTAAAAAGTCTCTTTCAAAGATATTGGTACCTTTGGTGATGGGCTTAAGCGCCCTCCCATCACTAGGCTGCGGGCGTTTGAAAGTGGTATTTTCCGGGTACAGCCGATTCAACATAGTACGGATATCCCACATAGTTGACATGTAGATTTCGCCGTCGTAGTGCTCTTCAAAATCAGGTTGTCCCGTGTCTCTATTGATCAAAGTAGCGATATCCGAATATTTCAGCGTAGAATTTGCACTGCGAATATAGGCAAGTGAGTCCGGGTTTCGGCCCAATTCACGGTAACGCTGGCGTATCCGGTAACCATTAACGACATACTCACCCAGGCTGGCGTTATCCGTGATAGTAAACGCCCACTCATCGGCCTGTCCCTCATTCAATGCACTACCCTCAATGCCTTCAAGACCCGCGATCGGCGAAGTGATGGCATGCATTCCTTCGTGATACGGAACGGTGCCTTCGAGCGCGAGATCGTTGAAAAAGAAGCCGTGTCCGTAAGAGGTGGGATTGACGACGACGGGCGATTTGGTCGCTGTTATACCTTCAATTATGCTCGTCAAATTTAGCGCGAAAGCGTTGTCGAGGCCAAGGACCTTTTGTGCAAATTCCCGGTCGGTTGCCGGCGGATAGCTGCCACCCGCAATCGGCGTGATAACGTCCGGAATGTGTACCGTCGCCGGAAGCGGGGTGGTTTTATTCGGGTAAGTATCGGGAAAAGCGCCCTGGGAACCGAATGTGCCGGGATCGCCCGCAATGTGAAGATGATCTACGTATTCAAGCAAATACGTAGTGAAAAAGAACGCATTGATCTCGTCCTGATGTTCGGCCGGTTCGGCAAATTGATCCTGTTCGTTGGTGCGAGCTTCAAACGCCGTTGGATCGTTCTTTGCAAAATGCCAGGTGCCGAGTGCCGCCTGCGCGAAAGGTTGTTTTGTAACGAGAGCATTGTTGACGATAGTATTTGTACCAGTCAATGTTCCGTTCAGGCCTGTAAGAACATTAGATGGATCGAATTTGCGAAGATTTACGCGAACCTGATCGCACGGTGCACTGCCGCAAACGCTGATGATGCCCTGATTTTTAAGTTCGTCAGTGATACGCGGGAATTTCGGATAGACGTCGGCTGTCAAAGGCAGAGCCTGCTGGGTTTGATAGCTGACGAAATCCTTGCGGCCGACGATCTCGCCCGTGTTCGCGTCAACTGAGATCATGTAAAGTCCAAATGGATTGGTGGAAAACTTTGCGACTTTCCAAATGAGGCGATAGCCGTCAGCGGTCGGATAAACGCCGAGTTGCGGTTCGAGATTTGCGACCGGAGCCGCTTGCTCTGTCAATGCCGCAAGACCGGTTTGTAAAAGATTTGCAACAGCGTCGGGAATGTTCGCACTCAAACGCTGGAGGTCTGCGTCGGCAGCCGATCTTGCCTGATCTGCGCTCAAAGAGGGCTGCGTATTAACGTTGATGTCGCGGAAAAAAGGGCCCGAAGCCATGATGACCTGGTTATTTCCGTTAAGCACAATTCCGATACCGCCATCGCTGACAGGAACGCCGTTGAAGACCTGTTGAAAACGGATCATATGTCCCCCGAGAGCGTCCTTCTGGCTGAAAACGCGCACGGTATTTGAATCGGAAAGGCCGAAAAGCGTGGCGTTCTGGTTTAGGAATGCACGCCCGGCTTCTTCCGGTGTACCCGAAAATGGCTGAGAAGCGAAGTCGTACATCACATCGGGCGAACCTCCGAAATCGTTCCAGCGTGCGGTCATGTTCGACGCGTTAACCGCTGTTTTTAGATTGTTTAGAGCCGCAAGCTGATCGCCTGTGGCGACACGCAGACCATTAAGGTTCTGCGATAGATTAAGATCGTAGTTAGGTGCCGACCGCCGGTACATTTTTGCCAGCGGATCCTGCGTTACTGCCGCTTCCGAGCTCCTAAACGGCTGCGACACCAGGGCGATGATCGCTCCCGTGACGACCGCGACCAACGCCAGTCTAAATCCTGTTGTTCGGCTCATTTTCTTTACCTTGCTTTTCATTTTTCCTCCGAAATCCTGTTTTATAAAAAAATCTGTTGAAGTTAAGTCATTAAGATAATTGACCATTCCTGAGAATCACTTGACCCACGCCCGGCGGTTGGTTGAGGAAAAGTTGAGGGGCACGGAACCTGCACGACTAAGAAGTTTTGCACGTTCCGCGTCACCTTGTCTCGTTCCTTGCCCCGCGAGGAACGAGATGTTAGCCACCGGTTGTGAACAACTGGCGATATATGGTCAGCTTTTCCGCGAAAGTGCCGCGTTTAACGGTTGTCGCCGGTTCGAATCGCGGTCCTGGAACAATGATGAATTGTCCGGGTGCGATCTGCCTGAATTCGGCAGGCAACGCCTCGAACAATCCCTTGTTGATGGCAAGCTGCACGTATCCGCGAAGCGATCCCGGGATTTGGGAGTTATCGGTCAGTGCCGTGCCGTTGAATGTCACCGTGGTGTTCGCAAGTGCTCGCGCCTCCGCGTCGCGGCCGATTGCCTTAATGAATGCGACAGCCAAATCCATACGGTTTACGCTGCCGGCTGGATTGAACGATGTGCCGCTGAAGCTCATCATCCCGGTCGGAACGAAATCGAAATCGCGAAGGGAGGAACCTCTTGCCGTAACCGCTTCCGATATGTTTCGCAAATCGCCGGACGCATCGCTGAACTTCGACGTCGCGCCCAGCAACTGTCGTAATGCCGTGTTCAAAACGAGCGAACGAGCGAGATCTTCGCGGTTTACCAAGCTATCCGGACGGAACGTGCCGTCCGCATAGGTATCGATCAAACGGCTTTTGATCGCTGCTTCGATTGCCGTCTGCTGAGGATGTCCGACGATATCGGCAATGTTCGGAAGGATAAATCTAACTTGATTAACGCTGCCGTCAACCGGTCCGGGAGCAGCCGCCTGGGTGGGCGACGAAGCCTGTGGTGCGGCGGCCAATCCGCGTGCACCGCGAACTTCCAGTGTCCACGTCCCTGTCTGCGGGTTAAGGACGACAATCTGACGTTTGTTACTGCCCAGTACGGGCGTCTCGATCGCGGTTGAATAATTAACGCCGCCCGGGCTGGTAATTCTGATACCGACGAAATTGCCCGTTCCTTCTTCAAGGAATGTATCCACCGTAGCTGCCATATCCAAAACACTAATATTTGGCTCGACCGTGAACGTCGTCGCATTCCCCGACGCTGGGCCGGAAACTGATGGATCGAAATCTAGGTGGAAACTCTGCTGCGTGGGACGGTCTTCGCCAAAAACCGCGTTGTAGCTTACGTCCTGAAAACTTTTGTAGGCTTTGTTCCGGTTGAAAACTTTATCGACGGCAGCGTGCGCATTAATATAGCCCGCACCGACTTCGTAATCTTCGTAACCCGGCATTCTGGAAGCCGTATCGATCATA
>JAYSON010000279.1:0-2619 GCA_043722725.1 Chloracidobacterium sp. | reverse complement strand
CGATTAAATACTCTAGAGGAGATAAAAATTGCAGTTGCACAAGGAGCAAGAGTCTTTCGACCGAATCCGTTGACCTCGCAAACGCCTTCGGCCACGACTACGTTTCACTTTGAATTTGAAGGAAAATCATTTAGTCCTGGAAATCGAGGTTGGTCAACAAATCTAGAAGGCATCAAAAGGCTCGAGAAAAATCACAGACTTATTGCTCAAGGGAAAACTCTCGGCTTTGTAAGATATCTTGATGATTTCCCGTTTAAGCCTTCGAACAATATTTGGGACGACACACGAATGAGTGGTTTCGGTGATGAAAAGTTATATGTGGTTCAGACAAGCCTGAAAGCGCTTCAGCGTTGCATCTTAATGACTACCGACCCGGGCGATCTTGTTTTTGATCCAACCTGCGGCAGCGGAACCACGGCTTTTGTTGCGGAACAGTTCGGAAGACGCTGGATAACTACGGACACAAGCCGGATCGCTCTGAATATTGCCAAGACGCGTTTGATGACGGCGACGTTTCCTTATTACAAGTTATATAGCGAGTCCGGGTCAGAACCCCCTGCGTTAGCGGGGGGCACACAACTCGGCCAACAGGTCTCGCGATCAACGGGAATGCCGCCCGCTTACGCAGGCGGTTCTGACAAGAGGTCCGTCAAGGATATTCGTCAGGGCTTTGTTTACAAAACCGTCCCGCACATTACCTTAAAGTCGCTTGCCAATGACGAGCCTCCGGCGACGGAGACGCTTTACGACAAACCGGAGATAGACAACAAAAAGCTTCGCGTCAGCGGCCCGTTTACTGTCGAGACACTTCAAAACTTCGAGCCTGTCTCGCCGGACGAGCTTGTCGAAGAAAAAATGATCGACGGCGCTCCGTTCGAACATGTTATCAAAGATCATCTACTCGCCACCGGCGTCAAAAACGGCCGCAAGGACGAACAGGTAATGTTTAGCCGCGTGGAAATTCTGCCAAATGAATATCTGAACGCCGAAGGCTTCTATCAAAACGGAACCGGTGAAAAGAAAGCATATTTCCACATCGGCCCGAAATTTGGCACGGTCAGCAAATCTGCCCGCGACGGAGCGATAAAAGAGTGCAGAAAACGCGGCGATGGCGATTGGTTGATAATCCTCGGCTTCAGCTTCGAAAGCGATATAGAAGGCGGCACGCAAACAACTTCCTTGGGAAGCTTTGAAGTAACAAAAGCAAGAATCCACGACGACCTCCTGCAGGAAGGTTTGAAAAAGAAACCAGCTAAATCCGCCGCCTCATTCGTAACCATCGGCGAGCCGGATATTGTTCTGCACCGAGATGGGGAGGTTGCAACGGTCGAAATAAAAGGTTTGGACATCTACGACCCGATAAAAGATGAAGTCAAACCGCGAGACCTACATGACATTGCATATTGGATGGTCGATGACGATTACGATGACAGCAATTTTGTCGTCAAACAGGTTTTCTTTTGCGGCGGCGATAAAGACGAATTCCATAAATGGAAAAAAGGCCTCGAATCGGTCGCCAAAGATGCAACCCGCATTCGAGCCGAAAGAACACTAAAAATAGAAATCGACGACGAAGCGTTTGAACAAATCTACGGCTTCAAATCGCACCCGATCACAATTAAAAAGCCCAGCCAAAAGATCGCTGTAAGAGTAATCAGCCAGTACGGAGAGGAATCCACCAAAATTCTCTAGACTACCGCTTTTATTCAAGAGGAGAAATAGATTCAAGACTGCTGCATCTGGTTTGGCTGCGGGGCCGCGATGACCACTAAGACGGGCAACTACAAATCACCCTGCATCCTCACTGAATGCATCACTTACATCTCACGGAAAATATTTTATGCGCCTATTTCGAGGTTTTTTTCGACGTTTTTGTCTTTAAAACGTATGAAAAAAGCAGTCAGCTTTCAGAGACGGGATAAAGACCTCTTCGGCTGTTTTGTCGACCGCTGACCGCTGAATGCTGACTGCTCCTCAGTATTTCGGCACTGACGGATCGACATCGTCCGACCAGGCACCGATGCCGCCTTTGAGATTTATCAATCGGCCTTCGAAACCGGCGTCCTTGAGATACTGGATCGCTTTTGCGCTTCGGACGCCGCCTTTGCACTGGACGACGGTTGTTTTGCCCTTTTCGATCTCGGAGATGCGGTTGACGATGTCGCCGAGCGGGATCAGTTTGGCGTTCGGGATACGGGCGATCTCGTATTCGAATGGCTCGCGCACATCCAGCAATTGAAAATCAACCTGGCCGCTGAACCAATTGTTCAATTCTTTAGCGGTTATTTCTTCAATTTGAGGTTCCTCGACCGACTCGCGCAGGCCGCAGAATTCTTCGTAATCGATCAATTCTTTGATAGTCGGATTGTCGCCGCACAGTTCACAATTCGGGTCTTTGCGAAGTTTCAGTTCGCGAAATTTCATCGTCCAGGCATCGAACAGAAGCAGGCGATTGAGTAAGATCCCTTCGGCACCCAGGATCACTTTTAAAACTTCGTTGGCCTGGATAGTTCCGACGATTCCCGGCAGAACTCCGAGAACACCGCCTTCGGCACACGACGGAACGAGTCCCGGCGGCGGCGGTTCGCGATAGAGGCACCGGTAACAAGCACCTTTCTC
>JAYSON010000278.1:0-9864 GCA_043722725.1 Chloracidobacterium sp. | reverse complement strand
GATCTTTTGCGAAACATTCGCGAAAAGATTAGGCGGTATCGCCATGTAGTAAAAGAAATTTTCGGGAATACTATTTGCGGCACACACATCGCGAAGCATGTCTTTGATGTCTTTGAAAAGCTTTTTATCGTCGTCAAAGTCGCCGCCGGTATAATGCGTACGGTCACAAAACCATTTGATCAGATCTTCATCGGGATCAGGCCCCGCGAACTCCTTTAGATCCACCATCATCTGGTCGCGAAATTCCTCAGAGAGCATTTCCTGTCGCCCTACCCCGACAATCGCGAAGTTTTCCGGTAGGAATTTTTCTTTGGCAAGGTTATAGAGAGCAGGGAAAAGTTTGCGTTTTGTAAGATCACCGGTTGCTCCGAAGATCACCATAACGCACGGTGCGGCGGTTTTGTGTGTATCGGCCATTGCGATCATTTTGCCACAGAGTTCAGCGAGAAAACAGAGAGGAATCTAATTTAGTTCTAACCGTGTCCATCTTCCGCTAAATTCCCAGCTCCTCGCGTAGTTCAAGCTCGCGGGCGTTCATCTCGCCGTTGTCCGTATCGTGGTCGTAGCCGCATAGATGCAGAACGCCGTGAAGGATGAGCTGCATGATCTCCCCGTGGAGCGTCAGGCCGTTTTCTTGGGCCTGTTTCTGAGCCTGTTCGACGGATATCACGATATCGCCGAGATTGTTTTTGTCAGGATCGAATTCGTCGGGTTCGTGCGGGAATGAAAGAACGTCGGTGGCTGAATCTTTGCCGCGGAAGAGCTTGTTTAACTCTTTCATCCGGCGATCGGAGATGAAGGCTACAGAAAATTCGCGATTACGTGCTTCGTCAACAACGGATGTGATGAGATCCGCAAACGGATCGAACGAGCCTGCCCGGATAGATATTTTGCGCTGCGCGTTTACGATCATGGATGAAGCGATCTTTGCTGGGTCGATGCAAGGCGTGATTTCGCAAAATCCAAAAACTCGCTCTGTTGATCAACATATGCAAAGCCACTTTCCCGTACCCCGAACCCGCGGCCTTGATAGTAAAAGAAGATCGAGTCTTCGGAATCTTCGATCAGCGTAAACTTGTTCCACCGATAAAATGTTCCCCGTTGTCCTGGGGATAGGGCAGTTCTTCGTCCGAGATCTCGACCGTGGCAACTGATTTCTCCCTATCGCCTATAAGTTCATTATAGAATTTCTGATAGGTAAGTTTATTCCTGCCAGAAGGAAAGAAAATTAAAAATAAAATGTTGACACCAAAAATTAATGCTCCGGCTACGACATGGCCCGAGATAAATAAATAAGCGGGAAACGAGATGACGTTTACGAGAACGAAGATATACCAGGACGATATGTAAAAGTGACTGTCGGAAACTGCACGATTCAAACGCGTGGCTACATGAACGTAATCGTCGATGGAAGGATAAAATTCAACTCGAAAAGATATTGAACGAGACTCCGGTGGGTTTTGGTTTGTAGCGGTCATCATTTCGATATATCTGCTCCCTACAACCTACTGAGGAGATTCGTCGTTTTCTGAATGTACTTCATAGGCCCTCACGATCATTTGCACAAGTTTATGTCTGACGACATCCTTATCGGTGAAATAAACAAACTCAATGCCTTCGAGGTTTTTTAAGATTGTTTCGGCTTCCTTAATTCCACTTTTCTGGCCGCGCGGTAGATCGATCTGGGTTCTGTCGCCGGTAATAACCGCTTTGGAGCCAAAACCGATGCGTGTCAGAAACATTTTCATCTGCTCGCCGGTCGTGTTCTGAGCCTCGTCTAAAATAATAAAAGCGTCGGACAGCGTTCGGCCACGCATAAAGGCAAGAGGCGCGATTTCGATGATGCGTTTTTCGAGCATTTTCGTGACCTTTTCGGCGTCCACGAGATCAAAAAGGGCATCATACAGCGGTCTTAGATACGGATCGACCTTATCCTGCAAGTCACCGGGCAAAAATCCAAGCCGCTCACCGGCCTCGACCGCCGGACGCGTTAAAATAATGCGGCTGACCTGCTTTTTCATCAAAGCATCGACGGCCATCGCGACGGCTAGGAAACTTTTCCCCGTTCCCGCCACGCCGATTCCGAAAACCAGATCGTTTGCGGCGATCGCGTCAAGATATTTCCGCTGATTCGCCGTTTTTGGCGCGACCTGTTTTTTGCCCGACGGATTAAATCTCGACCTGAGAAAATAATCGCGAAGCGAGTACGTCCGATCTTCCGCGATCTGCTTGAACGCATCGCGCAGCTCTTTATCGGTGAACGTGTTTCCGTCGGCGAAAAGATCGCCGAAATCACGCAATATCTGCTCGATGGTTTTTATATCGCGCTCGTCGCCGTCAATGAGAAGCTCATTGCCTCGGGCCCCGATATTTACGTCGAGGAGCGATTCCAGATACTTGATGTTTTGGTCTTGGACGCCGAAAAGCGTGTTCAATCCCTGTGGCGGCAGCTCTAATTTTCGAAGATTGCTCAAATTCTGCAGGTTCTCTGTTTTAGTCCGAATTCTATAAACTTGAGGCTACTAAAACAAGGTTTGTGTGTCAATCAACATTGAACGCCGTGGATGCCGATGTTAAGAGCATCGCACCTGATCCTGGGAGATCCTTTATCGAATTGCTCATCAGCTCTTCCACTGCGGCAACGTCCATCGCCCTCGCGAAATAGTAGCCCTGCCCAAATTGGCAGGCCAGATCTTGCAAATGCGAACGCTGATCGGATGTTTCGACACCTTCGGCGATTATTTCGAGATTGAGGGACTGCGCCAGCGAGACGATTGTCCTTACTGTCTTGTCGCTTTCGGCATCGTTCGCTTCGAGGACATTATGCTCCGCGCGTTTCGTCCAAGCGACGACGATGTCCTATCCGAAATTCACCTCGCTAAATACACTCTGCTCTCCGAACGCCGCCTCGCAACCTCCTAAACCGCTATCTATTTTCTAATATGCCCCAATGATCGACCGCCTTCTTTCGGTCGTTCTTGAGCATCTCTGCGCCTGAAACTCGAACAAATCTACTGGCACGGATTTTGCAAACCTATCTATAAAAGTAGTGCGAATGTTCGAAAATCGGTCAAAGGGAGGTTCTAGCTTAATGATCAGTATATTTCAAGAAGGACGACGAGATAGGATACGTCTTGAGAGAAAAAGCGTTGCAGGAGTAGCCGATGCCGGAGCTATTAGCCGGAAGGTTCGAGATGATAGGTCTACCGACGATAGTTGGAACATTTACGATTCAGCCCGAATGATTTATTTCAATGCAAAACAGCGGCAATTTCGTAAACCGTCCACTATTTTTTGAAAGGGGAAATCAATGCCAAAAGCTAAAGACGGAACAAGTAAATACACGGATAAACAAGAACGGAAGGCGGAGCACATCGAGGAAAGCTACATTAAGAAGGGGCTTTCTAAAGACGAGGCGGAAAGCAGGGCGTGGGCAACCGTAAACAAACAGGACGGCGGCGGCAAAAATCCGGGTGGATCAGGCCGTAAGAAATCGGCTTCTAAGAAGCCGTGACGGGCGGTCTATGATGTTCGAAATTCTGAACTTTACGATCTAATCTGAGCAGCTGTTTAGAGGTATGTTCCGCGTTCACTGTGAAAACAGGCAATTCCTACCGAGCATCTTTGCGAAAAATAAAGTGCATATGATATTCTTACTCCTTTGTTGAGCAACCTATTTCTTGTCTATACAGAGGAGCAATTCATCAAAAATGGCTAATGAAGCAGGCGTACAGGTCGGACGCGTGGTACAGATCATCGGACCGGTTGTCGACGTGGAATTTAAAGATTATTTACCGCCGATCTATCAGGCGATGCGTATTACTTCTAAAGGTTTTGACGTCGAGACATCTGTCGATGTAGTTGCGGAAGTGCAGCAACACCTCGGCGAGGGTCGCGTTCGCGCGGTTTCGATGCTGCCGACGGACGGCATGGTCCGCGGGATGAAGGTCATCGATCTCGGCGGCCCGATTACCGTGCCGGTTGGAACCGCAACCCTAGGTCGCGTTATGAATGTTATCGGCGATCCGGTTGATGAACTCGGACCCGTGAATAGCGAAACGAGAGCTTCGATTCACCGCCATGCACCCAGCTTTGACGAACAGGCGACATCGCTCGAAATGTTCGAAACCGGCATTAAGGTTATCGACCTTATACAGCCGTTTCTTCGCGGCGGAAAGATCGGCCTCTTCGGCGGAGCGGGCGTTGGCAAAACAGTTTTGATCATGGAATTGATCAATAACGTTGCTATCGGATCGGACGGTTTTTCGGTCTTTGCCGGTGTTGGCGAACGTACGCGCGAAGGCAACGACCTTTTGCGCGAAATGGTCGAGTCGAAAGTTATCAGGTATGGTGACAAATTTAACGAGCACATGGAAAAGACCGGCGAATTCGACCTGTCGCTGGTGGACAAGAACGAGATCACGGGCTCCAAAGTGGCTCTAGTTTACGGCCAGATGACCGAGCCTCCGGGAGCGCGTCTCCGCGTTGCCCTTTCGGGACTGACGGTCGCCGAATATTTCCGCGATCAAGGAAACGACGTGCTTTTCTTCGTCGATAATATTTTCCGCTTCACGCAGGCCGGTTCCGAGGTGTCCGCACTCCTTGGACGAATGCCGTCCGCTGTGGGATATCAGCCAACTCTCGCATCCGAAATGGGCGAGATGCAAGAACGTATTACTTCGACCAAGACAGGTGCTATCACCTCGATTCAAGCAGTTTACGTTCCGGCTGACGATTACACCGATCCCGCTCCGGCGACGACATTTGCTCACCTCGATGCGGTTACGGCGCTTTCGCGGCAGATCGTCGAACTCGGAATTTACCCCGCGGTCGATCCGCTTGCGTCGAACTCGCGTATTCTCGATCCGATGATCGTCGGCGAGGAGCATTACAATGCGGCTCAGGCCGTCAAAAAGATTTTGCAGCGTTATAAGGATTTACAGGACATCATCGCGATCCTCGGTCTCGACGAACTTTCTGAAGAAGACAGATTGACGGTTGCCCGTGCCCGCAAGATTCAGCGTTTCTTCTCGCAGCCATTCTTCGTCGGTGAGCAGTTCACCGGTTTGAAGGGCGAATACGTCAAGATTGAAGATACGATCAAAGGATTCCGCGAGATTCTCGAAGGTAAATGCGACGATATGCCCGAACAGTCGTTCTACATGGTCGGGACTATCGAACAGGCGAGAGAGAAGGCCAAGAAGATGGCGGCAGGAGCGTAGGAAATGATGAGGAGTGAAAGTTCGATTCTGACTCATCCCTCATCTCCCAAATGAAATGGCTCCACTTAAATTAGAGATCGTAACTCCCGAAAAACGCGTTATCGACGATAATGTCGATTCCGTAACCGTTCCCACTTTGACTGGTGAAGCGGGCATTTTGCCTAATCACGCGCCGCTAATTTCGGCGCTCAAACCAGGCATTCTCAGTTTCACTAAGAAGGGCACGACCGAAAAGCTGGCGGTCGCGGGCGGATTTGTCGAGGTCAGCGCCGACAAGGTTTCCGTTATGACGGACACCGCCGAGAGTTCCGCCGACATCGATGTCGATGCCGCCCGTGCAGAGAAAGACGCGGCCGAGAAAGCACTGGCCGCGGTCGCAAGCCGATCGATCGAAGAGACTGCTGACGTTCGCGACCGTCTTGAAGTTGCGAAAGTTCGCCTTCAATTGGCCGCGCGGTAAGCTCCGTCCTTATTTCTAATATCCCGTATTCTCCAAAAAAAAATATTGCGCTAAGTGGAAGATTCAGATAGGATTAGGGTGTTGCATGTGAATCGCGAACGTGCAGGCTAACCGAAACTCTTATTCCGCAAGTAGAAAAAAACGAATTCGATCTGTCCTCTTTGCGCGAGCAATACCCATCTTAGGATATTGACTGTTGACGCCCCATTACCTAGCAGAATTGCGAAACCTGACATTCTCCTTTCTCGCATCCAGCGAAATTCTTTCATGACGGATCGAACGCAAACCCGCTCCAAAAAATCATCATAAAAGGTTAAAAAATGAAAATAACTTTACGCTGCTTTTTACTCCTTGTCTTTTCATCGTTAATTTTTGCGGTGTCCATACATGCCCAGCTCAGCATTACAACACTCAACACGACATATACCCAGAATTTTGACGGGGTAGGTGACGGCGATCTAGCTCTAATCGATGACATCACCGGACCGATACCGGGATTTTATGCATTTCGCGCGATCGGCAACACTAGTCCTAACACGGTCTATGCCGACTCCGGATTGGAGACATTTGCCGGTTTCAGAAACTACGGACCGGCATTCGTATTCGAGCGTGCACTCGGCATCTTGCCGGGGCCCGCGACAGGTGAAATGCGGTATGGCGTGCGGTTTGCCAACAATGCGGGGGTTCCGATCAATTCCGTAGAGGTTACATACACAGGCGAGCAATGGCGCGACGGCGGAAACGGTATTCCCCAAACGCTGGTATTCGATTACCGCAGGGACACCAACGTCAACGACATCACGACGGGCATCTATACTCCGGTTCCCGCTCTGGCGTTCACGACGCCGACGAATAGTCTCTCGGCGACCGCGTTGGACGGAAACAACCCCGCCAATCGAACGGTGCGGACTGCTACATTTGCGGTGACTATTCTTCCCGGCCAGGAGATTATGCTTCGTTGGACCGACCTCGAAGTGTCGGGGGAAGACCATGGCATCGCGATCGATGATCTGAGCGTAACGGCGCGTGGTGCATCGACAGCCGGCGGTGCAAATATCGAAGGCCGCACGGTCAATGCTTCGGGCCGCGGCTTAAACAGGGTTCGGGTTACGCTTTCGGGCGGAAACCTTGCCGACACGGTCTATGCTTTGACCAACGCATTCGGCGTTTACAGATTTGAGAATGTCGCCGCCGGACAGACCTATACCATCAGAGTCGAGTCCAGGCGTCACCGCTTTTCAAACACGGTACGAGTTATCAATCTTGGTGAAGATCTCGCTGATCTGGACTTTGTCGCGGAACCTTAATTTCCCAGCTGCTGCCTGTCATATAACTCCTTATTTTGCACCGCCCGCGCGGGCGTATTTTTAGTTTGCTGTTATGTAATACACGAAAAGCTCTATATAATTAACTTGTCCCCCAAAGCGGCGTTTTCCGCCTTTCTGTTTGAGCAACCTTTGTCAGTGTCAGATCAGATTTTCAGGAGTAACAATGTTCATGAATAAAAACGGCTTTCGTGAGTTCGCGGGCTCAAATCACGGAGTATATCTTAAACGATCTCTTAACTTACTTTCTCTTATTGTTTTCTCGCTGCTCGTAACCGCGTCCTTGGCGCAGGCCCAAGTCAGCATTACAACACTCGGAGCCGCAAACACGCAAAATTTCAATACGATGGGTACCACGGATTTCAACCTTACGGATAATACATCGATCACCGGTGTTTACGCCCTTCGCGCTTCGAACAATACGGTTCCGAATGTTTTCGTCGCCAGTGTTGGAAACAATGCAACAGGCGGATTCAGGAACTACGGTTCCACCGGCGCCGCCGACCGGGCGCTTGGGTCACTTACCGAAACCGTGACCGGTACAACGCGCTACGGCGTGCGGTTTGCGAACACCACGGCGGCAACGATCGCTTCGATCGAAGTCACATATACGGGCGAACAGTGGCGTAATGGCGGCATCGGGGCGTTTGCTCTTACGTTCGACTACCGGCAGGCCGCGACCGTTACCGATCTGACAACCGGGACATATACGCTCGTTCCCGCCCTGCATTTTACGACGCCCATATCAGGCGGCGGAGGAGGGCCGCTTGACGGCAACGCGGCTGCGAACCGAACGGTTAAAAATGCATCTTTTTTGGTTTCGATCCCGCCCGGACAGCAGATAATGATCCGCTGGACCGATTTGGACCAGGCCGGCAACGACCACGGCATTGCGATCGACGATCTGACCGTTATCGCCCGGGCAGGCTCGACGGCGGGCGGAGCAACGCTTAGCGGACGTGTCGCGACAGCGGACGGACGCGGCATCGGCAAGGCATACGTAACGGTTTCGGGCGGCGATCTGCCCGCACCGCTTCGAGCGTTAACCAATCCATTCGGCTATTACACCTTTCCGGAAGTTCCGGCCGGACAGACCTACGTTATCTCGGTCGGCTCAAAGCGTTACAGCTTTTCGAATCCGGTACAGGTTGTCAGTCCGGGGCAAGATATCGCCGATATCGACTTTATTGCCGTACCGTGATTTAATCTGTCTTACCATCAATTAGTCCTCGGCACCTGCTTCGGCGGGTGCCTTTTTTTTTCGTGAAAACGCCAAGACCAAAAACACGCTGATTTTCCAACTCTCACTTTGCCCGAACTTGAGCCGAACCAGCTTTTCTAATCACCGCTTTGACTTTTTTGCCGTTAAGCAAATATACTTGCCGAACCTAATCGTTCCTTATCCCTGATTGCATACAATTGAATTTTCGGATTACCTATGAAAAGAACTGGCGTTGTTGCGGCTATACTTGCGTTCCTTCTGATTGGACTCAGTTTGTTTCTGAGTGATCGATATGTGTTGGCCGACAATGCCTACCATTCGTTATCGACGTCAACGCCATTTGTCCAGAATTGGTCTAACATCGGACTGCTCATAGCAGCCAACGATTGGAGCGGTGTTCCGTCAATTAATGGCTACAGTGATAATGTGACGGACAATGTCGGAGCGGATCCGCAAACACAGTTAATTCCGTCTACGACTCCAAATGTCAGTCCCAATAAAGACAATCCTGCCGCGTTCTCGACGGGCGGGGTTGCTGAATTTGATCGAACTCCTACTACCGACTTCGTCGTCGGCCTCCAAGGTCTTGGGACCGCCGATTTTCCAAATATTGATATTCGGCTCAATACGACGGCATGCAGCTCGCCATCGAACGTTGTTCGCGTGTCCTATAATTTGCGTGACATCGATGGTTCTGCAGATAACGCGGTTCAACAGATTGCGTTACATTACCGCGTCGGAAATACAGGAAACTACACCAATATTCCGTCGGCATATGTTGCGGACGCTACCACCGGACCCAACCTTGCGACACTTATCACGCCAATTTCCGTGGGTCTTCCCGCCGCCGCCCTGGGGCAATCGCAAGTTCATCTCCGAATTATGACGAGCAATGCAGTCGGAATTGATGAATGGGTGGGAATTGATGACCTCAATATCTCGTGTCAGACGGTAGTACCGCCAGACACAACGCCGCCGTCGATTAGTTATGGGGTGTTGACCAATACGAGCAGCACGGCGAATCGCGTTTTGTCGGCGACGATCTCGGATAGTGTCACTGTGGCTTCGGGAGCGGTTCTGCCTCGGATATATTTCCGCAAGAACGTCGGTTCTTACTTTTCAACGCCGTGTGCCCCCACTGGCGGCAATTCACAAAGCGGCACGTACGATTGCGCGATCGACAATCTATCGATAGGCGGCGTGACGGCGGGCGATGTCGTCGGGTATTTTGTCATCGCACAGGATACGTCGGGCAATATTACGTCGAACCCGATCGGCGCCGTTGCGGCGAGCGTCAACAGCGTTTCGTCCGCTCCTCTGTTACCAAACACCTACACGATCGTGGCCCAGCCGCCGTTTGCCGTCAATAACGGCGGCGAAGGTACGGACGCATCGCCGGGCAACGGCGTTTGCGAAACCGGCGCGGGCAATAACATATGCACGCTGCGGGCGGCGATAATGGAGGCAAATGCTCTCGCGGGCAGCGATATCATCAACTTCGGCGGGGGAATCACAACCATTAATACCGCGACGAGCCTTCCTGTAATAACGACGACAATGACGATTCAGGGAACGGGCATCGTTGAAGTGTGGGGCGACACGGTCAATCAGGTATTTAATGCGGCGAGCGGGGGA
>JAYSON010000277.1:0-3294 GCA_043722725.1 Chloracidobacterium sp. | reverse complement strand
CTCATCGCGGCGGGCACCGTCACCCGCAAAATAACAGTGCGGGATTTCGGACCAGTAGGTCTGTTTGTACCGCTCGTCATCGCCCCAGATCGTTCGCAGCATCGATGGCCACGGACGCGTAATAACGAGATAGCCGCCTTCGTTTGTGCCAACCGGGTTGCCGGTTTTCGTCACCACATCGATAAATATTCCCGGAATCGGGCGGGTAGCGGTGCCGGGAACGGTCGGCGTTGCACCCGGCAGTGGCGAGATCATAATCCCGCCGGTTTCGGTTTGCCACCACGTATCGACGATCGGGCATTTGCCCTTGCCTATCGTCTCGTGATACCACATCCAGGCCTCCGGGTTTATCGGCTCGCCAACCGTGCCGAGCAGCCTCAAGCTGGACAGGTCGTGTTTCAGGGGATACTGCTCGCCCCATTTGATAAACGCCCGGATCGCTGTAGGTGCGGTATAAAAAATGGTGATCTTGTGCCGGTCGATCATCTTCCAGAAACGGTCGAAATCCGGAAAGTTCGGCGCGCCTTCATACATAAAGACCGTCGCGCCGTTTGCCAACGGGCCGTAAACAACGTAGCTGTGACCGGTCACCCAACCAATATCCGCCGTACACCAATAGATGTCCTCGTCCTTCAGGTCGAATACGATTTTGGTTGAATACGCAGTTTGGGTGAGATAGCCGCCCGTCGTATGCAAGATTCCTTTTGGTTTTCCCGTCGTGCCGGATGTGTAAAGAATAAAAAGCGGATGTTCCGCATCTAGCTCAGCGGGAGCGCAATTTGCATCCACCGTTTCGAGCATTTCATGCCACCAATGGTCTCTGCCCGGCTTCATCGTCACGGTAGAGCCGGTCCTTTTGAACACAACTACGTTCTTGACGGTCGGGCATTGTGGAGTGGCGTTATCAACGATCTCCTTTAATTTTATCTCGGAGCCACGCCGAAAACCGCCGTCGGCCGTGACTACCAATTTACATTGGCCGTCATTAACGCGATCACGGATGGCGTCCGCCGAGAAGCCGCCGAAGATTACCGTATGCGTTGCTCCGATCCTTGCGCAGGCGAGCATTGCGATTGCAAGTTCGGGAACAAGCGGCATGTACAGAGCCACGCGGTCGCCTGATTCGATCCCAAGCTTTTTCAAAACGTTCGCAAATTTACAGACTTCAGTGTGAAGCTGGAGATAGGTCAAAGTACGCGTTTCGCCCGGTTCGCCTTCCCAAATTATCGCGGCTTTATTTTTTCGCCACGTGTCGAGATGCCGGTCTAGACAATTGTACGAAACGTTGATCTTGCCGCCATCGAACCATTTGGCGAACGGTTCGTGCCATTCAAGCACTGAGTCCCATTGCCTGAACCAACTCAATTCACTTGCCCGATCGGCCCAAAATTGCTCAAAGTTCGACTCGGCTTCGGAGTAGAGCTTTTCATATGCTTCAAAACTGCCGACGTAGGCGTTCGCCGCAAATTCCGCTGCGGGCTGAAAAACTCTGGATTCGGTGGATACCGATTCTATTGCAATGGGTTCGGACATAGATTGACAGTATAAAGTACGGGGGCACGGTGTTTAAAGTGGTCGTATTTTGAACACTGGCATCTTGGTTTGGGAATCGTTGTCGAAGAGTGTAGAATTTGCTCGAAGACACACATCTGTAAAGCTCGAAATTTCGTCAAGTTCAATTCATCGAAGACCAGTATGCCGCTGCTTGAAATGAAAAACATCGTCAAGGAATTTCCGGGCGTAAAAGCGCTTGACGGCGTCAGTTTTACGCTTGAAGCAGGCGAGTTTCACTCGCTTGTCGGTGAGAACGGCGCGGGAAAATCGACCTTGATGAAGGTTTTGTCGGGCGTCTATCCGGCTGGCTCGTACGAAGGTGAGATATTGATAGAAGACTCGCCGCAACAATTTCGAGGGATCAGAGACTCCGAAAACGCCGGTGTGGCGATCATTTTTCAGGAGCTTTCGCTTGTAAAAGAACTTACGGTAGGAGAAAACATCTTTCTCGGCCAGGAGCCGTCAAAATGCGGCGTGATCAATTGGTCAGAGCTTTATCATAAGGCCTCGACGCTTTTGCGCGATCTTCACTTGCCGATTGATCCGCGCGTTCGGGTCGGCACGCTGGGGATCGGTCAACAGCAATTGGTCGAGATTGCCAAAGCGCTATCAAAGAATGCAAAGATCCTCGTGCTTGATGAGCCAACTGCCGCGTTGACAGAGTCCGAAGTTGCGACTTTGTTCGACATCCTTCGAAAGCTAAAGCAAGACGGCGTCGGGATGATCTACATCTCGCACAAGCTTGACGAAGTATTCGAAATGAGCGACCGGATCACGATTTTGCGTGACGGAAAAACCGTTGCCACACATGCGGCCGGTGAATTAAACAAAGAGAAAGTAATTCAGTTGATGGTCGGGCGCGAAGTCGGCGACATTTTTCCGAAAGTTGAGCACGAACTTGGAAATGTTGCATTGGAGATCAGGCACCTTATCTCTTATTCGGTCGATAATCCAAATAAGAAGGTTGTAAATGACGTCTCGTTTTCCGTTCGTAAAGGCGAAGTGCTTGGCATTGCCGGGCTGATGGGTGCCGGGCGGACAGAACTTTTGATGGCGATCTTCGGTGCGTGGCAGGGAGCTTACGGGCGTGAAATCCTTGTTGAAGGGAAACCAGTTACGATAGATTCACCGGCGGACGCGATTAGCAACGGTGTTGGTTTTGTGACCGAAGACCGAAAGCGATTTGGCCTGTTTCTTGAACAGACAATTCTGGATAACATGACGCTTGCCGGCCTGAGATCGATCTCTGGCAAGCTGCTGACAAACCGCTCGAAGGAATTGATGGCCGCAAGGAGCCCGATGGAATCGCTAAGGATCAAGGCGAACTCGCCGATGACGATCGCTGGCACGCTTTCAGGCGGTAACCAGCAAAAGGTTGTTTTGGGCAAATGGCTTCTGACCGGCCCGAAAGTGCTGTTTTTGGATGAACCGACACGAGGCATCGATGTCGGAGCAAAGCAGGAGATCTATGCCGAGATCAATAAACTTGCAAAACAGGGACTGGCGATCGTGCTTGTATCTTCGGAACTTCCGGAAGTGCTGGGACTGGCCGACAGAATAATTGTCCTGCACGAAGGCAAGGTTGCGGCCGAATTATTAAGGCAGGACGCGACACCCGAGAAGGTGATGGCTGCCGCAACCGGCAACAACTGAGAATTGAGATAAGTATATGGCCGAAACCAAAACTTCCATATTTGGAAAAACCTCGCTGCGTGCCTACGTGATGATCTTCGTAGTCGC
>JAYSON010000276.1:0-2823 GCA_043722725.1 Chloracidobacterium sp. | reverse complement strand
ATCGCTGCCGACGAAGGCGTCGATCAGGAATCGTACGGCTCGATCTGGTGGACATTCGATCAGAACGGCATCGCTTTTACACCGATGACGATCAATTCGATCAAAGGCGACGGCTTAAAAAATTATAACGTTTTGATCTTGCCCGACGGCTCGGTCAGCCGCTATTTCAGTTCGTTCGGCACCGGCGGCGTCTCGGCACTGAAAGAGTGGGTGTCAAATGGCGGCACCGTCGTAACGGTTCGTGGTGCGTCGGTTTTTGCGGCTCTCAAGGATGTCGGTCTGACGTCGTCGAAGCTTGTGGGAAGCGAAGACGATGAACAGAAAGCCAAAACCACGGACGAAAAAAAGGATGCGGAAGCTTCCCCATCTCCATCTCCAACTCCGACTCCAAAGAAAGGCGACAAAGGCCAGAAGGTTGAACCCGACCCAAATCCGGGCATGGAGTTAAAGTCCGATAAAGCGGACGGCATTGCTCCGAGCCTGCCGCCAATCGCATCGCCATCGGCGAACGCGAACAAAGTACCCGAAGCACTTCCGGGCTCGATAATGCGGGCGACGGTCGATCGGACAACCTATCTGACATACGGTATCGAACAGGAAGAACTGCCCGTGATCCTGGGCAGCGGATACTTTTTCCGGTATTCTAAGGAAGGTTCGAATGCCCTGGTGTTTGATGCAAAACCGAAGAAGCCGTTGACGATATCCGGCTTCGTTTGGGAAGGCAATACCGAAAAGCTGTTGAAAGGCACGGCTTATGTAATTGATGAGCCGATGGGCGGCGGCCACGTCATTCTATTTGCGGAAGATCCGTTCTTCCGCGGGCTGTTCCGCTCGACGACCCGACCGTTCTTTAATTCGATATTGTTTAATGGAGTATTTTAATAGTCTGTCGAGTCTGTCGGGTCTGTCGAGTCTATTGAGTCAAAGGAACGGCACTTTCCTCGACTGGACAGACAGGATGGATTCGATAGACTCAACAGCCTTGATGGACTAATTTTTATGTTCACGATAAAAGCAGGTTACAGCGACGATATCGAGATTAAATCGAATGTCGACAAAGTCCGCTCATTCTTCGCCGACTTTAATAATTTTGCCCATCTCATGCCCGGTATCTCCAGTATTTACGAAGATGCAAAAGGTATCGCCCACTGGAAGATTGTGGCTGAGATTCCCTTTGTCGGATCAATGACGCAAAAATTTGCGGTAGAGTTAGCCGAACATTCCGAAGAACGTATTGAGTGGTTTCCGATGGCGGTGGAAACTCAAAACTTTCTTCGATACTCGGCGGATTTTTTGGAGAAGGCAAAGAACGTTACGCTCGTGCATTTTTCCCAGATGGTCGAGCTTCGCCGCAAATCCGCCCGCGAACTTCATATGCTTGCGGGCCTTGCCGGTGAAAGCCTGATCAGCAGGGAGATGAGCAAAAAGATCACCGAAATGATTAAGACTTTTATAAATAGAGCAAAGGAGAAATTGGAACAATGAAAAGAATAGCCATAATATCTGCTGTCATCCTGGCGGTAAGCCTAAATATCTTGTCGCAGGTTGCCGCGCCGCGTGAAAGCCAGCGTCAAAGCATAACGCAAAACGTCGGCGACGCCGTGATCACCATCGTTTACCACCGGCCGAATGTTAAGGGCCGCAAAGTATGGGGAAATCTTGTCCCATACGGAAAAGTCTGGCGATCGGGGGCAAATGAAGCAACCGTTTTCGAAGTTTCGCGAGATGTGACGATTAATGGTAAACCGCTTCCGGCCGGAAAATACAGCTTGCATATGATACCAACGGCAGGTGATTGGACCATTATCTTTAATAAAACATGGGACCAGTGGGGAAGCTTCAATTATGACGAGAAGATGGATGCCGTTCGCGTAACCGCTAAGCCCGTTCGGTCGGAATTCTTTGAAACGCTCGTTTACGGATTCGGCGAAACGACGGCGAATTCCGCCACCGCGTTCATTCGATGGGAAAAGCTCCGCATTCCCTTCTCCATCGACATCGGAGATGTTGACGGCAGAGTTATTGCTCAGTTCCGCGAAGCGATAAAGAACCGCAAAGCCGACGATGCCCGCCCGCTAAATCAGGGAGCGAACTACGTTGCGACGTTCAAAGTTAAACCGAGTTACGATGAAGCGATTGGATGGCTTGAGGCGTCAATCGCGATGAAGGAAACTTTTGGAAATCTCGGAGCGAAAGCCCGACTCTTGAACGAAAATGGCAAAACGGCCGAGGCGATCGCAACCGCGGAGAAAGCGATCGCGATCGGAAAAGCCTCGACGCCTCCGGCGAACGTCAACGCCGTCGCGGCTTTGGAAGCGTCGGTCAAGGAATGGAAAATGAAGAAATAGTTGGGAGTCCCGCGTTTGGAGTTCCGTGTTTGGAGTTCCTGCTTCAGCAGGCTTCCTGGTTGGCGGCTGGCCGCCTAAAGGCGGAACTCCATACGGACGGCGGCGAAACGGACGACAAAATGGATTTACCGGACCATCATGTAACGGCGCCGCCATCCACAATTACAACCTCGCCATTCATAAAGCTGTTGCGGTCGCTAACCATAAACGCCGCATATTCGGCCAGCTCTGATGGCTGTCCCGATCGGCCTTTCGACACCCAAAAATCGTGCATTTGCAGCAGGCGTTCCGGGAGTGTGTTGCCAAGATCGGTATCGAAAATCCCGGCGGCGATGGCGTTAACGACGATGCCGAAATTGGCCGCCTCGCGCGACAGGCATTTGGTAAAACCGATCATCGCGGCTTTCGATGTGGCGTAATGGACCGATGTCGGCAGGCTGCGGATCGCTCCGACGGATGTAATATTCAGGATCGA
>JAYSON010000275.1:0-18617 GCA_043722725.1 Chloracidobacterium sp. | reverse complement strand
GGTCGTCATCAAATGCACGGCTCTTACGCAAAAAGCGTGTCTAAAATGCGTCGTTTCGGCGACGATTGCAAAATATTGCTGTCTGTTCAAACTAAACCTAACGAAAACGGAGAATTTGTCGATCATGAAAAACCTATTCATTGGTATTACCATTATTTGCGCGGGCGTCCTGCCGATTGCCGCCCAGAAGTCCGCCTCGAAGGCCGATAAACGCGAGATTACCGAGATGCGGAAGGAATTGGTTCGCGAAATGCGAAACGAAGTATCGCGAAGCAGCGACGGACCGGCTTCGGCCGTGTCGGCTGCCGTATCGCCGGTCGATGTCGGCGAAGTCGATTCTTTTGACAAAGGTGTAAAATTCATGGGCATTGCGTCTTCGGGCGCGATATATGTCTATTCTAGCTGTGACCCGGCCGTCCTTCTCAATGACCTCGGACTTACGCTTGGCGTCGATGACCGCTGTCTGGCGGCGCCGAACCCGGCGGTGACGACGACCGCGATCTTCGACAATGTCGCACGTATCAACCTGCCCGCGAGAGCCAACTCGAATATTCTATATATGATCAACAACCATTCGATCAATTGGCAGTTCCAGAATCCGGCCGTCAGCAACGTCTCAGCCCTAATGAGCTATTCGCCGCGTATCACTATCGAGAGCGTCGCCCTGAATGACCCCGCCGCGATCAACCCGGATACCGGGCTTCCGATGAACGGCAGCTATACGACGACCGGCAACGGCTCAAGGAGCATCTCGCAAACGCTCGTGCAATCCGAATTCGACAATTTCGTCGAAAGCTATTCGCGGGCGAACACGGCGGGCCTCTCGCGCACCTTCTTCGCGGCCCTCGGCCTGCCGAATAACGTCATCGACGAGCTCTACAGAAAGCCGATGACCATCCGCCTCGGTGCCCGCGTCTCGGTCCGGCACGTAACATTCGGCCAGTATTTCTACACAGCAAGGTTCCTCGGGAATTAGCCATACCATCAGCTCAAAAGGCCCCCGCGTTCATCGAACGTGGGGGCCTTTCTTTGGGTTATCGCCCAAATGAGCAGAAGTGGCTGTGCGCTCGACCAAAATCCTAAAAATTCCCGGCAACCTCGCCGCCTGGGCTTTCGCCAACCGCGTCGCCCCCCCCAGGTCAAAAAGAAAAGGGGCGACGATCCCCCATCGCCAAAGACCTAAAGGTACAGTGGATGGAGCGGAGAGTTAGCGAAAGACGGAATCTAGGTCACCGGACACCAATGCTTATTTTTCTGACTACTTCGGAGTCACTCCGAACGTGCTAAAATTTGAGGCCGATCGAAACATTGTCCTAATTGATGCGAGAAACGATAACAAAACGTCTGCATCCACGGCCTGAATGCCGACAATGTGTTGAATTACTTTCGTGCTTTGCCACGATCAGCTTTGAGAAGCATGAGTTCGAAAAATTGTTCTGAACTTGGAGCGGCTTACGTCTTAGAGAAAAGCTGCTGGTCTTTCGAAAACCGTCCGTGTTACATTTCTCGTGGTGTTTCACCTACGCAACTTTTGACTATCTCCGCAACGTGTGGCAAAGTTTTGACATGGCGTTTCGCGGCCTTTACGGTGCTCGTTAGCTAATGGTCTTTGACAACAAGTCGAAAGGAGTTTTATCGAACGGCCTAAACTTCAATTCTCCAACCGGATGCGCGAGTTGAATTAATTTCGTGGGACAGAGTAAATGTCACTTTACTGCCAAGCTAACATTAGCGTTTGCAATGATTTACAATGTCCCAGTGCTTGTCCCAAAAGTGTCCCACGCTGGGACAGCAGAATGTGAGACGGATCGACTTTGAGACCAAAGTTATCAATGGCTTGCACCATTTGAAAGCCATTCCGGGTATGCGCAGGAAATCCGGGTACCTGACACCCTTCGGAACAGCAAACGTAAGAATCCGGTCGCTACCGCTGCTGATGCGTGCTAAAACTTCTTTTTTTTCGGTCTGACCTTGATCTCGGGCGGTTTATCGCTGGTGACGCGGGCGAAGACCCCGAGGACGATCCACCACTTTTTGTTGCGGAGTTTCCAGATGTGCAGGCAGTTTCCTTTTTCGAGGCCTTCGTTGCTGTTGGCGTATTGACAGGCGTTCCAGGTGTAGGCCATGTCGGCCGATTGGAACAGGGCGACCTTTTTTGGGAATTCGATCGAGATATAGCGGTTCGTTGCCTTTACGACGTTTTTCCTGCCGAGGATCGGTGGCTCACGCTCGATGAGCAAGCGAACGTCGTCGGCCGCGAATTTTTTGTAAGCTGCACCTAGCCGAGACTGGCTCATGCTTATCTTTAGAAAATTCATCGAAGCGTCGGCAGCGGACCAGCCGAATTTATTTGGATCGCTCGTTTTGTCGACACGCAATGTCCGGTCGGTTTCGGACGCCTTGAGTTTCTCGTGGGTGATGCCGATGTCCAGGCTGGCGAGAAATTTGCCGCCGCGCTTCTCCCAGATCGTCACGTACTGGCCAAAATTCGCGAGGGCTTCGCTTTTGCCCTTGGGATAAAGCCGCCAATTGCCCATCGTGTAGCCGAGCATTCCGTTAAAAGCTATGTCGCTGTAGGTCGGCACGCGGATGAGCGTTGCGGCGGGAGAGTCTTCACGCTTGGTCCAATATTCCCTGCCGTTGACCGCTTCGGGATGAAAGATGACGGAATCAGAGGCGAGGATTTCGAGAAATGCGGACTTTATATCCTTTTCGTCGGCCGATTGCACGAAAGTCTTTTCGGTTTGGAGCATCAATTGCAGATCGCCCTGCGCGAAGCCGACGGTACAAAATAAAAATATCAGAACTGGTAGGAAAAATTTCATCATCGGGTAGATTTTATCACAGACCGATTAAGCCGAGAGATTTGGCGGCAGGACGAATGCCCCGATATGCGGCGTGGACGTGTTTAGGCAGGTTTGTAATGCAAGAATGAGAGAGTCGCGGAGATTCTCCGGTGTGACGATGGCGTCCACCAGGCCGCGGGCGGCGGCGTGTTTGGCGTCTAGTTCTATATCGTAGGTCTCGCGGACCTTTTCCATTTCGGCAAGCATTTCGGCGGGCGGTTCCTTCCCCTCTTTTTTTAGCTTTTCGATCTGTGTGCCATAGATCGCCTGGGCGGCGGAGTCGCCCTCCATTACGCCCATGCGGCCGGTCGGGAACGAGAAGATAAAGTCGGGGTCGAAACCCTGACCGGCCATGGCGTAATAGCCGGCACCAGAGGCGTGGTTGACGGTCAGGACGAGCTTTGGAACGGTGGCGGTGGCCATTGCTTCGACAAAGCGGGCGCCGGCCCGGATGATACCGGAATGCTCGGCTTCGGCGCCGACCATGAAGCCCGATACGTCTTGAACGAACAGCAAAGGCGTTGAATGACGGTTGCAGTTCTCGATAAAATACGCCGTCTTTTCGGCGGATTCGGTATAAACTATCCCGCCGAACCTAGGTGGTGTTCCGGGCTTCCCCTTGGACATGCCGCGGGAGTTTGCAATAACGCCGACGAGAATTCCGCCGATCCGGGCCGTGCCGCAGATCATCTCCTTTGCAAAATCGGCTTGGAATTCATCGATGCCGCCTCCATCAAGGAACGTGTCGACTACGGCGTGCATGTCGTATGGCGCGCGGTGGTCTTCGGGGAGAAGTTCGTAGAGCGGGTGTGAGCCGGAATTCACCACCCCGTCAGCCGTAGAGGCTGCCATCCCTCCTAAGACAGGAGGGGAGCTTTTAGTGATTGAGACTCGCGTTGTTTCCTTTGCCGGAAGTTCGGAAATTAGCTCGCGGATTTTTGCTAGGCATTCCTGCTCGTCCCTGGTACGGAAATGGGCAACGCCGGAGATCGAATTGTGCGTCATGGCTCCGCCGAGCGTTTCGTTATCGATGGTCTGTCCGGTCGCACCTTTGACGAGATTCGCACCGCCGAGGCCCATAAACGACGTGCCTTCGACCATCAAGATGACGTCCGACAATGCCGGCAGATATGCACCGCCCGCAACGCACATTCCCATCACGGCGGAAATCTGCGGCACCTTCAGATATCGGCGCATTATTGAATTGTAATAAAATATGCGTGCGGCCCCGTATTGCCCAGGGAAAACCCCGCCCTGATACGGCAGATTGACGCCTGCCGAATCGACCAGATAGACGATCGGCACCCGGTTTCGCATCGCGATTTCCTGCGCTCGGAGGATCTTTTTGATCGTTTCGGGATACCAAGCACCTGCTTTGATCGTCGCGTCATTCGCCACCACGACGGCTTCCCTGCCATTAATCTTGCCGACGAGCGTTACAACAGCGGCGGCAGGTGCCTGGCCGTTGTACTCGTCATAAGCAACGAGCAGTCCGATCTCCTGGCTGAAAGTGTCGGGGTCGAGCAACAGTTCGATCCGTTCGCGGGCCGTCAGCTTGCCCTGAGCGTGGATCTTCTCGATCTTCTCCGGCCCGCCGCCGAGCTTGAGTTTGTGCTCAAGGCGCAGATATTCGTCGGTGAGCGTCTGGAGGCGAGATTTATTTTCCGGTGTTTTCAGAAGGTTTATTTATGACTCCGTTGCCATTTTTCAAATTCGAGTGCGAGATCTAAGCTTGGAGCGTGAATAAAGCTGATACAGGTGCCACCACCATAGTGCAAAATTTCGACGGATGTTCCTGTTTCATCTTGGAGGTCCAGTACAGCTCTTTCTCCTTTTCTCTCGAAAATTTTTGACGCATTGCTTATTGCCTCGTTAAATCGGTTTTCGGACGCATTACTATCGCCCAGATTGCAACAATTATTTCCTTCGGTCACTTCTTGCCCTTGATCAGTAACGTATCCCTGAATATAGCCGGGCTTACATGCACGAAAGGTTTCCGTGAAACGATGTCTCGGTAGCTTCTCGACATCTGAAATTGACTCGACCGCGGGAACTTCATTCAACAGAATTGTTAACTCAGTGATCTCAGAATTGTTCAATTTTGGAAGTAAGTCCAAGAACCAGACGCCAAGGACACCGAGTAGAAGTGTCAGAATTGCAATTGCTGGATAGAAAGTCTCTCGTTTCATTTTGCCTTCTCGCTGATAATAAATGTCGGAACCATCCCGCCGCCGGCCGTAACATTTACCAACTCGTTCGATGAAAGCCGCGTAAATGCGGCTCCGACGACGCCGTTGAATAGAAGCGGATCGAGGTCTACGAGTTGCTCGACGTAGGAGAAACCTAGAGCGTCTTCGTGGACCACCGGGAACATTTCACGAGCGGTTTTGACGCGTTCCTGGACGAGGTAATCGCCGTTCGCGAGCGCGTGATCGATGGCGTCATTCCATTCGGATTCGCTCGCGTTCCAGCCGATATAGATGCCGTGGCCGCCGTAGTCGTCGTTTGGCTTCAGGACGAGCCTGTGCGAATTCGTTCGCGTCCATTCGACTAGATCGACGGACTCGCTCGGAACCCAGTCGCTACCGCTCCCGGTTCTGACAAGAGTTTTTTCCTCACGGAACTTCCTGGTCCATGGGATATGGGCGCGGATGGCGGCCAGCTCGGTTTCGTTAAATAACGACTCGTATTTTTCGTTTGTCAGCACGGCAAAGATCGCCTTTTTGTGAACCAATTTTCCGCGAAAGCTGTTGACCATGCAGATCGCACCCGCACGGTATGCATCAAGCAGAGCGGGCTGGGAATCCATTATCGGCAGGTATTCATTTACCAGAAGCCGTTTGTAAACAATGTCGATGGCGACATTGTGAAAGTACAATTTGTTGCCGTCAAATTCCAATTCTTCCGGCGAACATATCAGGGCGGCGTGACCGTTCTCCTGGAAATAATCGCGGAATAGCTCGAACTCCTTAATCGTCGGCAGGTCTTTTAGATCGACGATGGCGATGACGGGCTTTGTTTCCGGTTCGCGGCCAAGGAATTCGGTGTAACAATTCAAAAGCACTTCGAGCAGATAGGGCCGGCCTAAAAAGCCATGGATATTATACCTTTCCGCAAATTTTTGCATCACTGGCAGTGTTTGAAAAATCGAGGTCGCGGAATCGGCATAGGCAATGCCGGCCGGGCTTTCGCCGTTCAATTCGACATAACTATAAGCGTCTTCGGTAAGAAAGGAATCGAGCCGCGAGGTAGGCGAAACCTGGCTGTAGCCGGGATCGATCTTTACTAGCTCACGTTCGATCTCGGTCAGGCCCAACTCCACGAGGATTTCGTCGTCGAGTACCGCGGCTTCCTTCACTTTCTGCAAAGTGCTCCAGATTACGGCGCTTGTTTCCGTGATCATCGACCAATCGGCTTCGGTGACGAAATGTGGGCGAAGATACGGACTCAGAGGGCGACCCCCGAAAATGAGCTTGTTGCTCTCCAAACCGTCGTTCAGGATTTTTAACGATTCCGCCGCGATGTCGGAGTCTTCGAGAAGTTGATGGTAATGGGCAACTGCCTCTTTTAGCATAAGTTATTGACTGGGCCGCAAGCATCCCTGCTTGCTTTTAGCCGACGTGCTCAAATTCCGGCGAGCAACCGCAATCCCTCATCCGAACCGCCAACCGCCGTTTCCGGCGTTTCAAGCAAGGATACTTGCCCTTCAGTCCGTCACTTTGACATACTTAAAATTTCTTCGAATTCATCCTTTGTCAGCGGCATGACGGAAAGCTGTGATTGCCGAACGAGCTTGATACTTGCCAGGGCGAGGTTAGCTTTAATGTCCGCCAAAGTGACGGGTTTTTTTAATTTGTTACCCGGCACAAGCTCCACCGCTACCCACTTCTCATCAAGCGGATCAGGAAAGCCTTCCTTCGAAACCTTCGCGATGCCAACAACCTCTTTGCCCGTAACCGAATGATAAAAAAGCACCTTGTCGCCTTTTTTCATAGCCTTCAAATTGTTACGCGCCTGAAAATTGCGGACGCCGGTCCAGTCCGTCTTCCCGTCCTCAACGAAATCGTCCCACGAATAGGCCTCTGGTTCCTGTTTAACCATCCAGTAGTTCATAATTATTTCGCTTTTTGTGAGGCTGCGGCTTTCTTGTTCAGCCATTTTGCCCAACGCTCGATATAAGGACGAACCGGCTTAAAGAGCTTTCCACGGAAACTATTCACCGACTGCTTTTCGCTCCAAGCACGGAGATTTTTTTCCGCATACTGTCGGATCTGCGGTTCAAGACTTTGCTTCTTTACCGAATGCCGCAGCGTCAGGTAATAGTGCTGGCCGACGAGCGAGAAAAGAAGACCGGCGAGATTTCCCTTGAACGAGCTTTTTGCCATCCATTTCTTGGCAAAACCTTCGGTCGGCTGAAGCAATGCTCCCATAGACATTTCAAGCCAAGGGGCCTGATTTCCCTGCCGCGGATGATAAAGGCCCGGAAGGTCGCCTTTTATCGGAGTGTCCAGGCTTTTTAATCGCGGGTCATTGATGAAATTTACGAGCCGTATTTTCTCCAACCCGCGAATTTGTTCCGTAGGGAGAAAGTCTAAAACCTTCTCTATATGCGCTTCTGTATCCTTCGGCAACTGGAACGTCGCCTGATTCTCGGTGCGGACTCTTGTGATTTTTGCGGTTTTCTGACCTGCGGTTTGAATTGCCATAACGTGAGTAAATTGTAATTCGTAAATCGTTAATAGTAAATTCCGCTACACAAGTGTTGCGGAAATGCGACAGATTTTATTTGCTGCATGAACGAAAGTTGCCGCCCATTGAGAAAATACGGTGTTTTTCGTTTTGTTATGGTTTGGCACAAGTCTTGTACTTGATTCGTTGTTTAATGCGCCAAACTACCCTCATAAAACCTGTCAAGATCAGCGGAGTCGGACTGCATACCGGGGTCGACGTCAATTTGGAGCTTAAACCGGCTCCGGAGAATACCGGTTACATATTTGTCCGGACGGACCTGGATAATTTCGAGATACCGGCATCTGTCGAGTACATCTCGCATTGCAGCTATGCGACAACCCTGATGCGGCGGGGCGTTGTGCTTTCGACGTGCGAGCATTTGCTGTCAGCATTGCGCGGGTCGGGCATCGATAATTGTTTTATCAAACTCGATAACATAGAGATCCCGATCCTCGACGGTTCGAGTGAGAATTGGGTTGAAATGATCGAAAAGGCTGGTGTGGTCCAGCAAAACGCTCCGCGGCGTACGCTGCGGGTACTGAAGCGTGTCGATTATGAAGAAACCGGCCGTAAGATGTCGATCGAGCCTTCGGATAAGTTCGAAATCGAATGCGTTATCGATTTTCCGCATCCGTTCATCAACCGCCAGGCGTTTCATTTTGTTATTGAAAACGGCTCATTCGGCAAACAGATCGCATCGGCTCGGACATTCGGGTTTACGCACGAGATCGATATGCTGCGTAAGGCAAACCTTGCTCTCGGCGGCTCGCTGGACAATGCGATCGTCCTGACGCCGGACGGGATGCTGAACAAAACTCCGCTTCGATATGCGGATGAATTCGTCCGTCACAAAATCCTCGACATCATTGGCGATTTCGCCTTACTGGGAATGCCGATCGAAGGCAAAATAACCGCCGAAAAGTCAGGCCATGCCGTTCATGCCGCCTTGATGAGCAAATTACTAAAGGCCGAGCACGCCTGGAAGATCGTCGCAAGTGCTGATCAAGAAGGTTAGCCCGAATTAAGCGAAAGCTTTATTTCGATCCTAATCATCCTTAATGTCATCTTCTTAAATGATGGGGGACGCTTGTCACCACAATATTTGGAGAAAACAATAATCTGCCTTTGATAAGAAGCGTTGTCTGATTATGAAGAAGCTGATGCCACCAGACGCGCGGAACGAATTCGGGCAGAACGACGGTCGTGATCGAATTCTTGTGCCGTTCGGCCTCGTCGTTGATAAACTTTAGAAGAGGCGTGGTAACAGAACGATAAGGCGATTCGATAACATGAAGCGGTATTCCTTCGCCCCAGATTTCCCATTCTCGTCTCAGTTCTTCTGTATTCTGCGGATTTATCTCGACATAAATGGCCGTGACACGGCTATTTCCGTTGCCGTTGCCGACGAGACCTTTCGCATATTTCAAAGCCGGAAGGATTCCGCGATGTATCCCGGAAACGGGAACGATGATGTAATTGTCCTTCGCTGGTTTGGAAATGTTCGACTTGCTTGCTTTATCCAGCGTCAACTGTGCCGCAACCATTCTGTAATGCCCATTAATGGCACGGAACATCAGCACTATCAGAGGAATCAGAACGATGACCGCCCACGCACCGTGCGTAAATTTCGTTATGCCAATTACCATGAGTACCGCGAACGTGACAGTCGCGCCGAGGCTGTTAATGATAATCGAGAAAACCCAGTTGCCGCCCTCGTCACGGTCTATTGCTTTGAGGCGTTCCAGTTTATGGCTGGCCGCACCAGGATCTTCGGTCCGGTGTAATTGTTCCGCTTCTTCCTGTTTGATGATGCGTTCCCGTGCTTCTTCCACCTTTCTCGCTCGCAGCCAGTGAATGATCATTCCCGACTGTGAAAGCGTGAAGGAGAGAAAAACGCCGAGTGCGTAAAGCGGCAGCATCGCCTGTTCCTGCCCGCCGAAAATTACGATGAGAGCGATTGAAAGAATAGCAAGGATGACGATGCCGTTGGAAAAAACGAGTTTGTCACCGCGATTGGCAAACTGGCGCGGCAGGAATCGGTCTGCAGCCAGCAAACTCGCCAGACGCGGGAAATCCGCATACGCCGTGTTCGCCGCCAGAATCAAAATTGCCGCAGTCGCCGCCTGGACGAAATAATAAAAAATGCCGGTTCCGAATGTATGGCGGGTCATAAGAGAAACTAAAGTTTCATCAGGCGACGGGTGTGCATTGATTTGATATGCGAGAAATCCTGTTCCGAGTACCAGGACTACCATAATCGCCGCCATCCAGGTCAGCGTTTTCGCTGCATTTTTCGATTCCGGCGACTTGAAGGCCGGAATACCGTTGGAGATCGCCTCGACTCCGGTCAGGGCTGTACAACCGGCCGCGAAAGCCCGCATCAGCAGCCAAATCAGAGCAAAGCCCGTCAAACCTCCCTGCGAAATACCTCCTACCGACGCGTCAAAATGAAGCTCGTCGGCAGCGGGTGTCGGAATCACATCTCCAGTCATAAAAAATTGATAAAATCCGACCGCTACGAGCGCAAGCATCGCAAAAATGAAGAGATATGTTGGGCCGGCGAAAACGGCGCCCGATTCGCGCACGCCACGTAAATTAACGAGAGTAATGAAAACAACCAGAGTGATACAGATTGCTACCCGGTGGTCCTGTAGAAACTCGAATCTTGTTCCGTTCACCGCCGACGTAAGTGCCGCGACACCTGCGGAAATCGAAACGGCGACCGTCAGAATGTAATCAACTAACAGGGATGCTCCAGCCACCAACCCCGGTGTAGTTCCTAAATTATCTTTGGCAACGATGTACGCGCCTCCGCCAGACGGGTAGGCGTGAATCGTCTGGCGATATGATAAGACAAGAATGCTAAGCAACACCGTAATGCCGATTACGATTGGCACAAGATAGCCAGTCGCAATCGTTCCCGCCGCGAGCAGAACAAGCAAAATCGCTTCGGTCGAATAAGCGACCGACGACAATGGGTCTGACGAAAATACCGCTAACGCTGTCTTATTATTAATTCTTTCGTGAGGCGCCTTTTCGGTGGAGATCGGATCTCCGACCAAGAAACGCTTTAAAGATTTTATCATTATGATGATTCTCTGAAAATGAATGTCTATCGTTAATTAAAGTTGTATCCTAGCTCGAGATAGATGTAGTGATTACCTTTGGAGAGGTTGGAGTTCCCGAACGAGTACGAAGCTATGCCAGTCAACTTTTTCGTCAACTTGTATGCTGCACCCGTCGTTAAATAACCGTTCGAATGTTTGCCCGTAAACCAATCGGCATTTAGATTGAGTGTCGAAGTTACTGCCTGTTCAATGGCAAATTGTCCGCCGCTACGCACAGCGTTTGGTGCAACAACGTTTTTGCTAAACACAAAACCGCCCGCTGTCAGGCGTGTCTTGTTTATCGTTTTCGCCACCGCGATGTATGTATATGAGCCAAAATTGTAGGGTTTATTTCTGACCGGTATGTAGAAATTTTGCCCGGCAAAAAGTGCTAAATCCTTTTTCTTATATTGGTAAAAACGCCATTTGACGGAAGGCACAAGCGTCGTCGTATCTGTCCCGGGCTGTACGTTTCCGGTCAGATTTAGACCTAATTCGACGTTTTTTCCCGCGCCAATGACAACGCGGGGCACAAAAGATAAGAATCTTCGCAAAGCCACCTGATTATTCGCTTTGAAACTCACGTCGATCTCAAAATAAACCTTAGCTTTATCCAAAATATCTGCCGTCGGCACATTAAAAACTGTCTGCTGAGCGCTGGCACAAACGACCGATCCGAACAGGATCATGGCGAACGGTAATTGCTTTATCATTTCTTTCCTTCGATCTCGTCCAAAAAGATCGCCCCTGCCAGGATCATCGGTATCGCAACCATCAAAAGGATCGTGCCGACTCGGTCGAAGACCTTGTCTCCCAAAACAACGCTGTGAATTACTACGCAAATGAGGCCCACAGATAGCGACGAAATACCGCCGAAAACGCCCAGAAAGGCAAGGATCGAACACACCGTCCGGCTAAATACAGCGTCTCCAAAAGATCTCCGCGACTTGGGCGGTGAACTATGCGAATCAGCCAACGCAGCGCCTTTCAGTCGGATCTCGCTTTTCATCTCTGTCTCCCCGGAACCCGATAGCGGCTCCTAACAATTAGAGGTTAGCGTGAAAAAGCTAAGAGTTGAGTAAGGCTTTCGTAAAAAGTTTATAAAGATTTTTGGCGGGGAAATTTATTCGTTAGAGGCGAAAAAACGATAGCCGATCCACGGCTCGGTGCGTATGTATCGCGGCTGGGAAGGATCTTTTTCGACCTTTTTGCGAAGCTGGCCGATAAAAACCCGCAGATATTCAGGTTGCTCGGTAGAATTACCGCCCCATATCGCGGCTAGAATGGCACGGTGAGTGACGACCTTGCCGCGATTTCGGAAGAGAAAGACGAGCAGGTCAAATTCCTTAGGCGTGAGGTGGATAGATGTGCCGCTGACACCGACTTCGCGGGTCGAAAGATCAATCCGGAAATCGCCGTCGTCAAGAACAGTATCGGAGTTTTCTTGAGAGTCGGGTGACCGGCGGAGCACCGCCCGAATGCGGGCGAGAAGCTCATCGATGCCGAACGGTTTCGTAACATAATCATCGGCACCGGCATCGAGAGCCTCAACCTTTGTAAGCTCTTCACCGCGAACCGAGAGTACAATGATCGGCAGCGTCGAGACTTTTCGTATCTCGCGGCAAAATTCGATGCCGTTCATTTCAGGCATTTGTAGATCGGTAATTATCAGATCGGGGCGCCAATCGCGAAATGTGTCGAGTGCTGACAACCCGTCCGCCGCGGTCCGCACTTCATAACGATGCGCCGTCAAGCTGCGCCGCAGGACACGCGTGATCTGGGCCTCGTCATCGACCACAAGAACTTTTTGAGGTTCGCTCATTCCTCTCCGACGGGCAGCTTCAAAACCACTTTTGTTCCTTTTTCATTCTCACCAGACCTGATCTCAATCTTACCGTTTTGAGCCTCGACAATGCCGCGCGAAATCGCCAGGCCGAGGCCGAGGCCATCAGACGCCGCTCCTTCAAGCCGAAAAAATTTCTCGAAGACGCGTTCGCGCATCTCTGGCGGAATGCCTTGCCCCTCGTCCGTCACCGAGATAAAAACGCGATCTCCATGAGCGGCGGCCTTAATGGTCAAAGCCGTTCCGGCCGGCGAATACTTGGTGGCATTCTCGACGAGATTGTATACCACCTCGGCGATGGCCCGGGCATCGACACGAATGAGTGGCAATTCCTTTTCAAGATTTACAATAAGGTGGTGGCCCGCAATCAGCTTTTCCGCACGGCCGATAGCGGTGGCAATAATCTCCTCGACGTTTGAAAGCGAACCCGTTGCATCGACAGACCCGGCTTCCACGCGCGCCAATTGGACCATACCCTCTATAAAACCGTTCAGCCGGTCGGTTTCTTCGTTAATAATATCGAGAAATTCGGCGCGGCCCTCGCTGTCCAGTTCGAAGGTGCGGTGTCCACCTTCGCTGTCGAGAAGGGTCGTCACTGACGCCTTTATCGACGTTAGCGGCGTCCGTAGATCGTGCGTGACAGCATCAAGAAGAGCGGATTTGAGCTTTTCGCTTTGCTTCAAAGCCTCGGCCTGTGTTTCGGTTTTGAAGGCAGCCTGAAGTTCGTCGTAAAGCCTTTCAACCTCTCGGGCACGGCGGCTTGCATACGCCGAAAGCCCACCGGCGACAATAGCCGTGATCGTAAACGCAGCCCACGCAACGAGATTCTGCGGATCGGCGATCGACCAAGTATGCACTGGCGGCAGGAAAAAATAATTAAAACAAAGCATCGCCACAAAGGATGCCAGCAAGGCCGGGTTTCGTCCGAAGAATGTTGCCGTTGCTAGTACGATCAACAACAGTGAAAGAGCTACCGTCGTCGAATTGACGTGATCCTGAAGCGATGCGAGACCAATCGTCGCCAATAAAACCGCCGCGACCGAGAGGCAGAAACGCAGCGACGTAGATCGAAAAATGCGTTTGAAATTCATCTGTTTCAGCGTTAACGGAATGACTTTTTTCAGTCAATAAGAAGCAACTCATTCTTGCTCTTACGTTTCGCGGTTCTACTGCTCACGGTTCCGACCCCAATCCGGCGTATGAAAGACCCCTTCCTTATCGACCCGCTGATAGGTGTGAGCGCCGAAGAAGTCGCGTTGCGCTTGTATCAAATTGGCCGGCAGTCGTTCGGAGCGGAAGGCCTCGAAATAGGCCAGACCCGAAGAGAGGCACATGGTCGGAATGCGGCTGGCCGAGAACTTGCCGATAATCTCGTGCCAGTCTTTGCCGTTTGCTGCCAGGATCGCGGCGAAGAGGTCATCAAGGACCAGGTTTGGCAGATCCGGATTGGCAAAATATGCCTCACGCATCTCTTCCAGAAGGGTCGAACGGATAATACAGCCGCCGCGCCATATGCGGGCGATTTCGGAAATATTCAGGCCGTACTCTCGATCTTTTGAAGCCGTTTGAAGCAGCGAAAGGCCCTGGGCATAGATGACGATAAACGAGCTAAGCAGGGCATTTTTAAGCTGCTCGACCGAACGTTCGAAATCGATATTGAAATCCTCGCGGACTTCTTTGCTGTGCGATTTGCCATCGCCGCCTACGCTGCGTTCGGCTTGGGCGGCTTCCTTGTGGCCGATGGTTTCTTTATGCTGCTCGCTTGCCTCTGTCTCTACGTCCTCGCGGGCAAGCTGGGCTTTTAAATCGTGCTGCGATTCGCTCGTTACAGTTTCGCCGTGGGTCTTGTGCTGATCGTCTCGAGATGGTGGAGAGCTGCCGTATTTTTTTGCGATCAGGACGCGGGTTTCCTTCTGGGCCGATATCTGCCGCATCGAGACGGCCGAATCGATAGTTGGAATAGGCACGCCGAGGTCCATCGCGGCCTGCGACGTCCATTTGCCGGTTCCCTTTTGCGCGGCCTTGTCGAGCACCATTTCGACCAGCGGTTTGCCCGTATCGGCATCTTCCTTGCGGAGCACTTCGGCGGTAATTTCAACTAAGAATGAATTAAGCTCGGAGTCGTTCCATCTCGCAAACGTTTCGCTCATCTGCCTGTAATCCATTTTCAGAACGCGGAGCATAAAATCGAAAGTTTCGGCGAGTATCTGCATTAGGCCATACTCGATACCGTTGTGAACCATCTTGACGAAATGCCCGGCTGAGC
The DNA here is from genome assembly GCA_043722725.1 of Chloracidobacterium sp. GTDB lineage: Bacteria > Acidobacteriota > Blastocatellia > Pyrinomonadales > Pyrinomonadaceae > OLB17. The sequence continues at coordinate 3,824 of JAYSON010000275.1, read as the reverse complement.
CCGCTCCCATATAAGCGACGCACGGTTCACCGTTTACCTTGGCCGAAACGGCTTGCAGCGTTGCCTCGATTCGTTCGTAAAAATCACGCCTTCCACCGGGCATGATGCTCGCCCCGTGCCGGGCACCTTCTTCGCCGCCGCTGACGCCGACGCCCATGAAGCCGACGCCTTTTGCCGCCAGATCGGCTTCGCGCCGATCGGTGTCGGTGAAATGGGAATTGCCGCCATCGATTATTAGATCGTCTTTTTCCAGATGCGGCAACAGATCACTTATCACCGAATCGACAATCGGGCCGGCGGGAACCAACATCATTATGTTTCGCGGCGATTCCAGCTTTGAGATGAATTCGGCGAGGTCCGCTCCAACATCGACGGGCATGCCCACTCCTTCCTGCAATAAAAGATCGCGTTTAGCCGCGTCCAGGTCGAAGCCGACGCCGCTAATGCCGTGCTCGGCGATATTGAGGAGAAAATTGCGCCCCATTGTGCCGAGGCCGATCATCCCGAAGTGTGCTTTTGTCATAAGGCAATATTAACGCAAAGACGCTAAGTCGCAAGGACGCAATGAGGTTCAAACTTTCCAGATGTCGGAGAGGCCCAGCTCATCGCCAAATGTGCCGGGCATTTCGTCGAACATCCACCACCACGACAAAACCATTTGGCAGAACGCCCATTTTGTTATTGCGGATTGTTCGAGGTCGAATGCATCAGCAAATTCGGCAACTGCCTGATCAAGCTTGCTATCGAGCCGCGTATTCCATTCGAGCCAGCCGTGGTGGTTGTTCAAAAAGACGCCGATGTCATATCCAACGTGGCCGATCATGCCTTTCGGATCGATGACGAGAAATAATTCACGGGTGGCGGACAGAATATTGTCGTGGTGCAGGTCGCCGTGAAGCAGATAGATGTTTTTCGAGTCCGACGACAATTCCGCGTAATACGCAAGGGCACGTTTCGCGTAATCGCGCGGAAACTTTGTTCCCGCCGCGCGTTTGAGGCCGTCAAACCAGTCGTCGAGTAGGATAAAATCGTTCGAAGCTTCGGGGACGGGCCGCAAAATGCGTTTCAACGCGCCAATGGTGATAGTTACGGCCTCGCCTTGGTCCTTTTTGCAAACTAATTTGAGATTGGCCCCGGGAGTACAGCGTTCGAGAAGGGCGGTTTGGCGTTCACGGTCGAATTCGAGAAGCTTGGCGGCGCCTTGACCATCGAGTGCTTTCAAATACGCCGCTTCGCCATAAATCTCAACGTCGTCGAGCGGCAGACCGATCTTTAAAACAGCCGACTTTCCGTCTTTTAGCTGAGCGTTGGCGACGTAGTTGTATGATAGATTACGAAAATGCTTGCCAGCCGTGATCGACCATTGTTCCTCGACGGCCGAGATGATGTTTGGCAGATCATTGAGCCACAATTCGCCTTTTTCGCCGCAGAGTGTAATCGTGTTTTCAACAAACTTTTGCGGAAGTCTGGCCCTGAATTCTTTATGCATGGTTCTTGAAGAGGCTTGATACTAGCGCACTCTGATTCCAAATTATCAATTCTACATTGTTAATTATGAATTGATCTCAAATTAGAACGAACCTTTATGAAAGGCAATTTATAATTGATAATGGAAAATTGATAATGGTGTTCGCTTTGCGAGTTGGCGGGCTTGCGTTAGTCTTTCTTTTTATGAAATCACTGCTTGAGGCCATTCGGCCGACAACATTTATCGAACCGGCAAAGCTTCGGGACTTCCTGGGCCTCGATATCACGATTGCGACGGAGACTTTTCAGCATACGGGCAGCTTTAAATTCCGTGCGGCGTATAACCTTGCTTTGAACGTGCCGAACGATGAGATATTAACCGCGTCATCCGGAAATTTTGGCCAGGCATTAGCGTACGCGTGCAAGCTTTTGAACAAAAAATGCACGGTTGTAATGCCGGTGACCTCGGCACAGGTAAAGATAGATGCAGTCCGCGGGTACGGAGCGACGGTCGATTTGGTCGATACCAAGGTAGTTGGGCGAAACGAACGAGTGGAACAGCTTGCGGCCAAAATGCCGAATGCGTACAGAGCAAGCGCATATGACGACCAACACGTGATCGACGGCAATTCGACGCTCGGCGATGAGCTTTCGGCGAGGGATTTTGACGTTGTGATAATTCCGGTCGGAGGAGGAGGATTGATTTCAGGAACAATCGTCGGGCTTTGCCGCAATGGAAATAAAGCGAAGGTTTACGGGGCCGAGCCTTTGCTCGGGAATGACGCCTCACGTTCGCTTAAGGCTGGTAAGATCGTGGTGAACGAAACAGAACCGATGACGATCGCGGACGGTGCACGGACGATCTCGCTCGGGAAGCTGAACTGGCCGATAATTCAGAATAGCGTTGCGGATATTATCGAGGTTTCGGACGAAAAGATTTCTGAGGCGGTGCGGTTTTATTTCGGGCTGGCAAACCTGAAAAGTGAGCCGACAGGAGCATTGAGTCTCGGTGCCGTGCTTGAAAGTTCACGCCGTTTTCCAGGCCGAAAGGTATGCCTTGTCGTAAGCGGCGGGAATGTAGACCCGGAAACTTACCGAAGATTAATTGGATAGTCAGAAAAGCTGTCAGCTAACGGCCATTAGCTGACAGCCAAATATATTTCTTACCTAATCTCTTCCACAAATGTAACGCGATTGATTTCATGCAGCGTCGTCAATCCCGCAAAGACTTTCTTGACTGCCGACTCGCGCAGACTGCGGAGGCCTTCTTTTTCCGCCTGGCGGCGGATCTCGGAGCCGGGGCGGCGTTCGATGATCATTTCGCGGATCGGATCGGACATATCTAAAAGCTCATGGATGGCAGTTCGACCGCGGTAGCCGGTGTGGTTACAGGCATCACACCCTACGTTCACAAAAAACTTTTTTCCGTCCGCATCCAACGGCCGCATGCCGGACTCACGCAACTCCTCTTCGGTAGGCTGCACCTGACGTTTGCACACGGGACATAGAAGCCTAACGAGCCGCTGAGCAAGCACGCAATTGAGGGCCGATACAAAGTTATACGGTTCTACGCCCATGTTGAGAAATCGTCCGATAACGTCTATCACGTTGTTAGCGTGAACGGTTGTGAAAACAAGATGACCGGTAAGCGCGGACTGGATGGCGATCTGAGCCGTCTCCTCGTCGCGAATTTCTCCGACCATGATCTTATCGGGGTCGTGACGAAGCATCGAGCGAAGGCCGCGAGCAAACGTCAACCCCTTTTTTTCGTTAACGGGAATTTGCATGATTCCCTGCAGTTGGTACTCAACCGGGTCCTCGATCGTGATGATCTTGTCTTCCTCGTTGCGAATCTCGTTCAACGCACCGTAGAGCGTAGTCGTCTTACCCGAACCGGTCGGCCCGGTTACGAGGACCATTCCATATGGCTCTTTGATATAGATGCGGAAGCGCTGAATGTCTTCGAGGTCGAAGCCGACAACATCAAGGCTTAAGTTTTTAAATTCTTCCGATATTTGCTCTTTATCGAGAATACGTATGACGCAATTTTCGCCATACACCGACGGTATGATAGAAACGCGGAAATCGACCGTGCGGCCTTTATATCGAACGCGAAAACGGCCATCCTGTGGTATGCGGCGTTCGGCAATATCCAGCTCCGACATGACCTTGATACGCGAGACGAGCGTTTGATGGTAGGCGATATCGATCGGGTCGACCTTCGAATACAGAGCACCGTCAATGCGGAATTTTACGCGGACGTCGCGGTCGCCAGCCTCGATATGGATATCGGAGGCTCGCGATTCCATCGCATTGTAAACAATTGTGTCGACGAGCTTGATGATCGGCGACATGTC
>JAYSON010000274.1:0-8789 GCA_043722725.1 Chloracidobacterium sp. | reverse complement strand
GGACCACCTGCCTGGGAAGGATAAAAAACTTCCAAAGGAAAAATAATCTTCATTTACTTTCAAAATTCATTGGTTTCGAGCCATTCGGCCAAAACCACCATATGCCAAAGCTGAGACCAAATAACGCCTTTCGATCCCTTCAAAAAACTTTCCCATAGGATACGTAGTCGATCAGGGTCTAAGATCCCGCGCGCCGCCAACGCAGCGATCCGACCCGCGCAAAACTCCTTCAATTCGTTTCGCATCCACTTTTCCCAAGGCAAAACGAAGCCCATTTTTTTTCGATAAACTATTTCATCTGGCAGCATCGGTGAAATCGCTTCCACCAAAAGGCTTTTTGGAAATTTCGGATATTTAAGCCGGTCTGGAATCTGGAGAACATACTCGACCAATTTATAATCAAAAAAAGGCTCGCGGACTTCCAGCGCTGAAGCCATGCTGAATTGATCCGTATCCTTGAGCAGGACATTTTGTGTGTAGCCGAGCATTTCGGCGATTGAAAACTGACTGAGGAGCGGAAATTTTCCAATTTTGGATGCCTTCTCATCGAGGGTCGCCTGAATGTTGATTTCATGGCCTCCATTTAGGCAAAATTCGTTAACGGTCTGTTGAGACATTACTTGACGAAACACCGGGTAAATACTTGCGAGATTAAGCGTATCGGCATTCAAGATACTAGCCATACGCTGGCGTTTTGAATCTCTCGAGTACATCAAAGTTGATGCGATGGATTTTCGCAGGAATCTTGGAATTTTCTGCAGAATGCCGTTCTGGGTTTTAGTCCATCTAATAAAATTTGGATAGCCGGCAAACAATTCATCGCCGCCCAGTCCGGAAAGCGCGACGGTGATACCTGATTGTTTCGTGGCTTTCGAAACGATATAGGTGTTAATTCCGTCGCCTGTGGGCGAATCGGTCGCCCTAAGAGCATTTGGCAATTCCGCAAGGAAATCTTCAGGCGTCAGGCAAACGCTGGTATGCCGAGTATTGAACTTTTTAGCAATTAACTCCGAAAACGGTGACTCGTCGAATTCCTTATCGGCGAAGGTGACGGAGAATGTATCGATGGGCTGAGCGGAAACTTCAGACATTAGGCCCACGACGGCACTCGAATCTATACCCCCGGAAAGAAAGGCTCCTAGCCGTACATCGCTGATCATCCGTCGTTCAACCGATTGCAGTAAGAGGTCCTTTACATTCCTTTTGACATTCTCTTCGTCATCAAAACTTTCAGCAAAATCATTATCCTCGATCCGCCAATAAGCCTTTTTCTCAAATTTCGAATCGGCAAACACTCCGAATTCACCCGCAGGAAGTTGACGTATATTCTCAACGATAGTCTGCGGAGCGTAAACCGATTGATACATCAGATAATCATAAAGCCCATGTTTATTTAATTTTCGCGGGACCAATCCGGAATTTAAGATCGCTCGAATTTCTGAAGCGAAAATAAAAACGCCATCAAACGTTTGGGAGTAATATAATGGCTTCACGCCTAAACGATCGCGTGCGATAAATAATTTTCGTCGTTTCTTGTCCCAAATCGCAAACGCGAACATTCCATTGAGCAGCGAAAGGCAATCCGGGCCAAATTTTGCAAATGCCGCTATTATCGCTTCCGTGTCCGATTCAGTGGCGAACGGATATTCCGGAAGCGATCGCTTTACCTCCTGGTAATTGTAGATTTCGCCGTTTAAGATTATTGAATATCGGTTCGTCGAATCGAATAGCGGCTGGTTTGCGGTTTCGGAAAGGTCGATGATCGAAAGTCTTCGATGCCCAAAGGCCACGCCTTCATCAATGAAAAAGCCCTCCGCATCTGGGCCGCGATGCGAGAGGCTTTGCGACATTCGTTTGATTGTGGCCGTGGCGATTCCCGAGTCCCTCAAACCGATGATTCCGGCAATTCCGCACATGCTGCAAATATAACAGAATGTAACAATTTGTTATATTCTTGAAAGTGTTGGCAGTGGGGTCGGGTTGACCGGCTGATTGTAAGCCGCTTTGAAGCATATCGAGCGATGTGAATATCTCTGATTGTCTATAATGTCAACCGAATTAAATCAACGGCCCACGCTCTGGGTGATCTCGGAGCTTTATTATCCTGAGGAAACATCGACCGGATATTATTTGACGCGAATTGCCGAAGGGCTTACAGACAAGTTCGATGTAAAGGTCATCAGCGGCCAGCCTAACTACTCGGCCCGCGGCACGATCGCTCCTAAGCAGGAAGAGCACAAAGGTGTCGAAATATTTCGCGTGGCCGGCACCAGATTGGATAAGAACGTGATCGCGTTTCGGCTAATAAATATGGTCACGCTGAGTACCACGGTGTTCATGAACGCCTTACACCGATTGGCGGCCGGTGATCGGGTGCTTGTCGTCACCAATCCGCCAACGATGCCTTTCATCGTTGCGTTAGCATCGCTGTTCCGAGGCGCGAGCTACACCCTGCTGATACATGACAATTATCCCGAAATCCTAATTGCAGCCAAAAAGCTTCGCGAAGATTCCTTTGTGGCCACGCTTCTCGCATATTTCAATCGATGGCTGTATAAGTATGCCGCAAAGATCATTGTAGTTGGCCGCGACATGGAAGAGTTGGTCGCTCGGAAGACCGAAGGGCTTGATATTCCGATTGTTACGATACCAAATTGGGCCGAGCTCGAATCCGTTTCGCCGGAGCCGAGACAAAATAATCCGCTTCTTACGGAGCTTGGAATTGGTGATCGATTTGTTTTCCTATACGCCGGAAACATGGGGCATCCTAACGATTTGGAGAGCATTGTGGAGTGCGCGGAGAAACTTCTCTCTGAAACCCGAATTCATTTCGTATTTTTGGGAACCGGGGTTAAACGTCAATGGTTGATAGAGCAGGTAAAGTCGCGGTCCCTTTCGAATGTAACGGTCCTTAATCCGCGACCACGCGGCGAGCAGCGTGTTTTTCTGAATGCGTGTGACGTGGCTTTGGTATCGCTCGTCGAAAAGATGCAAGGCGTATCGGTACCGAGCCGGACATATAATATTCTTGCGGCCGGGAAGCCCATTATCGCTTTGACAGAGCAGAACACGGAGCTCGCATGGCTGATAGAAGAGGAACAGGTGGGTTGGACCGTTCCGCCAGGTTGCCCAGACGAACTTCTGACAACCATCCGACACGTTATTGATCAAAACCTAGAGTTGGTAAAGATGGGCGAACGGGCGCGAGTTACGGCAGAGACCAAATATTCGCTTAATACGGCTATCGAGAAATACCGAAATGCCTTTTAGGTCTGTGGAGGACTCTTCATTCGGAAGGTGGGAAGTGTAGGTATGGGGTAGCTGTGGCCGAAATTATAATATTTGGGATCGCCTTTGGGGCAACTTACTTTGGAGTTGCAGCGTTTCGGCGTTGGAGCCTTCAAGCGGGTCTTTTGGATGTTCCCAACCATAGAAGCTCGCACGATTCACCGACACCTCGCGGCGGCGGGTTAGTGATTGTTTTGATCTGTCTCCTTCTCTATTCATACATCACTGTATTTTTGACACACAACTTTAGGTGGGCCTATTTGGCGGCCGCTACTTTAGTCGCTTTGATAAGTTGGCTCGACGATCTGTATTCGGTCCCTTTCGTCCTCCGACTTTTTGTACATGCTGTTGCGGCCGTGATATTAATTTACGGCCTCGGCTTTTGGAGAGAAATATATATACCGGGATTTAATCTGACCTTTCAAGTTGGAAGCTACGGAGCGGTCGTCGCGTTCGTTTGGGTCGTCTGGATGGTAAATGCATACAACTTCATGGACGGTATTGACGGGCTCGCCGGATCGCAGGCAATTTTGGCCGGCATCAGTTGGGTCTTATTCGCATATGTCTCCGGGTACGAAAGTGTATATTTTTACGGCGGTGTCCTGGCTTTTTCAAGTATTGGGTTCTTGATACACAATTGGAACCCGGCGAAGGTCTTCATGGGAGACGTTGGTAGTGCATTTTTGGGCTTAACATTCGCCACGCTTCCGCTTATGGCGGGTGACGAAAAACCGGCAAATTCAAAATTCCTTTTGGCTGCAGCTGTTTCGTTCGTTTGGTTCTTCGTATTTGACACCGCCCTTACGTTTGTCCGTCGCGCGTTGCGGGGCCAAAAGGTATGGGCGGCTCATCGCGAACATCTCTATCAAAAGATGATAATATCGGGGATGAGCCATGGTTCCGTAAGTTTAATATATGCTGTGTTTACAATGTTGGTCGCTGTGTCTTTTCTGATCGGAGTGCAATTTGGCGGAAACTGGGAGTTTTTAGTGCTTTTTAGCATAGTGTTGCTTTCGTCCACACTGATTTTTTGTAATTTTGGAAAAGTGATTGATTTAAGCGATGGAAAATGATAGTTTTGTAGGACACTTTAAGTATTACGTGTCGAACAGAATTCCTGAATGTTAGAGGAACGTTTAATTATTCGTTGTGCATTTGACCGGGAATTCTATTTTGATTCTTACGGGGTAAGGGTTAAGGTCGAGAGCGACCTTCAAGAGCTTTTGGACGAGGCAAAACAGGCCGTAATCGCGGGCTTCGGTAATTGCGCTGTGTTCATTGAAAACGGAAGCGGAAATCAAGAGTCCGGACACGTATTTGGGATCACGTTCGACGGCACTCATTATTTTCTTTTCAAGAATGGCGCACAAATTTCCTACGGGAAGTCGAAGAAGATTTTTTTCAAATACCTAGGTGGTATTCTCCGGATAGACGTAGCTGAATATGCCGATTCAAAGGTGTTTTTGCACGCGGGAGTCGTAGGTTGGAAGGGAATGGCAATCGTAATTCCCGCGAAAAGCTTTCAGGGCAAATCGACGCTTACGGCTGAATTAGTGAGAATCGGTGCAGATTATTACTCGGACGATTATGCGGTTTTAGATGAACGTGGCTACGTGCATCCTTTTCCTCGAAAACTCTCAATGCGGTACTTCGGTGCAACGCGCGGGAAAGAGGTTTCGGTCGAAGAACTTGGTGGAAAATATGGCCGCGAACCGATTCCGGTCGGCATGGTGTTACTGACCGGGTTTGAGAAGGGAGCGGTATGGGATCCGCTGGTGCTTAGTCCCGGCAATGGGATCATGGAGATAATCCCACATACGATACCAATCAGACGCAAATCAGAATTTTCGTTGAAAGTGTTGGATTTAGTGGCTAGTCGTGCAATAATAGTGAAGAGTGCAAGAGGCGACTCGAAAAAATTTGCAAAATTTCTTTTGGCATTTTTTGACAATCATACTAATTTAGTTAAAATGACGTAACTCTAATAGAGTTGCGTATTTGTTTGGAGGAGAAGATGAAGAACCCGCAATTTCCGGTAGCCCGCAAAACGGGCATAGTCATTCAGGAAGTTCCTGAAGAGGTGTTGGTATATGATCTGGATACGAACAAAGCGCACTGTTTGAATCAAACTGCGGCTTTGATCTGGAATTCGTGTGACGGAAGCAGGTCCATTTCGGATATCGCGAAACACGTTGAATCACTTGCAGGCGGCAGCATAAGTGACGATTTTGTGTGGCTCGCGATAGATCAGTTTAATGAGAGTAACCTGCTCGAAGAGCGAGTCACTGCAAACTTTAACGGACTATCGCGGCGCGATGTGATCAAAAAGATCGGCTTATCGACGATGATCGCGATTCCGGTTATTGCTTCGTTGGTTGCCCCGCCGAGCGCTATGGCTGCTACGTCTTGCGGATGTAACGTAACCTCGGAATGCAATGCTGCTCCAAATCTGCAATGTCCGTCCCGTGCTTGTAACGGTCTGGGCGAGTGCAGACCGTAGTTTCGTCGGGCCCTCGAATTAATTCATGAGCAGCAAATCGGGTGATCGATTTGCTGCTCTTTTATTTTGAAACTGGTCGTGGAAGCGAATAGCGTTAAACTTATGGAAAATGATTCGCGATGGCGGTTTCTGTACACCAAGAAATTAGAATTCGAGATCGTGGAGTCGTTCCGCTTTTTCCGAAAGCGTGGGATTGAACCCATTTTGATAAAAGGTTGGGCGGCGGCGAGAAGTTACCCCGAACATTTAACGAGATACTATACCGACATTGACCTCGCCGTCTCGGGATCAGATTTCGGAATTGCCCGCGATTTGCTGAAATCCGAGGCCGGAAGCAAGATCGCCGTCGATCTGCATCGCGAACTTCGGCATCTCGACACAAAGGCGTGGGATGAAATTTTTAACGATTCTCAGGAGATCGATCTGAATGGGTTCGCTGTTCGCATTCCGTCAGACGAAGACCATCTTCGGATTTTGGCCGTTCACTGGCTCAACGACGGAGGAGCTAATAAAGAACGGTTATGGGACATCTATCATGCGGTTGAGAACCGTCCGGCAAATTTCGATTGGGACCTATGCCTTGACAGCGTCAGTGAGGTTCGTCAGCAATGGATAATCACGGCGATCGGACTGGCTCACAAATATCTAAGCTTGGAGATTGATGGATTTACTTTTGCGGATCGGGCAAAAGTAATTCCGAAATGGCTGATATCGGCTATCGAAAAGGAGTGGCAAAGTGATGTTCGGCTAATATCTTTACACAGATGCCTCACCGACCGAAAAGAGCTTTTCAGACAAATCAAAAAACGAATTCCGCCGAATGCTCTTCAATCTACGATTGAGATGGAGGGTCGATTCGACAGCAGGTCACGTTTCCCGTACCAAATCGGCAGCATGTTAAACAGAATTCTGCCTTCTATTAAAGGGATTCGTGGAATGCTCAAACTAAAACATTGAAACGTTTAAGTATCAACTCCAACAAAGGACTCGTTCTGGCTATCGAAGCGGCCGTGCGCGGCGGAAGTATCGCATTGATCGAAAACGACTGTGAGATAGCCTCTTGGCACAGTGCAGAAGCCGTTTCGCGGGCAGAAGACCTTTTGTTTAGCATTGCCGATCTGTTTGAGCGGACAAAGATTGAAAAACACAGTGTCGATCTTATCGCCGTGTCGAATGGTCCCGGCAGCTATACCGGTATTCGAATCGGTTTAGCAACGGCCCAAGGTCTTGCGAATTCACTTAATATAGAATGTGTAGGCGTATCATTGCTGCGAGCCGTTGCGGCAATGTATCGGAAGCGGTCGAAGTGCGTCGTGGCGATTCCTATTGGCCGGACGGAACTTTGCTGGCAGACCTTCGAACCGGCCGGTGATATGAGGTCAGTGGAGTCGGCCCGTACCGGATCGGTCGACGATTTTATAGAACATTCTGTTAATCTTCTCGATTTTGATTTATTGCTGCAGCATGACGCCTATAAGGTCGTCGAGAGTACACCGGAGTTCGGCAGTTTCAAATCCAAGTTGTACGATTGCGGCAGAGATCTCGCGAAGTCGATCGGCTTGAGTTCACGGAATGGAAAATCAGATATGAATCCAAATTACGTTCGCAACTAACAATTCTCGTCAAATCCTGTTAAATCTTGAAGATATCTCGTTTCAAAATGCATTCCATCGGGCCGAATGACATTGACGATGTCATCCGCATCGCCGAGGAGTGTGGCCTGAGTCCGTGGTCGTCTAACGATTATGCGGAGGAAACCCTTCGGACCGATTCGACATTGCTCAAGCTCGAAGATAAAACCGGATTAACGGTCGGTTTTCTTGTCGGCCGCCGCGTCTTGAGCGCTTCCTCGGAAACCCAGTTTGACTCGGAGATTTACAATATTGGCGTAAGCAAGTCGTTTCAGCGAAGCGGATGCGGAACCTTGCTTCTGCGGGAATTTCTAGCGCGGTGCGTTTCGGAGTTTGTCCAGACCGTCTGGCTGGACGTTAGAATTTCGAATAAGGGGGCGATCTCGTTTTACAGCAAGTTTGGGTTTTCGGAATATACGGTTCGAACAAGATTCTACGGTGACCCTTTGGAAGACGGAATGGTAATGAAACTTAGGCTCGGCAAAACTATTTCTTAATTTACTGTAAACAATGCTTGATAAATGCGCGGATTTTGGTCTAAAATGAGGCTTGAACCTAATTACTTTTTTCCAATGTCAAAGAATTGGGCTCAAAAATTTGATAAGTGAGGAAGAAAACGCTATGGACATGTCAGCACCGGATCGGGTGAGGGATGAACTAATAAAGAGCAACCCGACCTTCCGCGATCTAATTCATCAACATACAAACTATGAGCAGAGACTTATAGAACTGGCACACTTGAACTACCCGAGCGACGACGAACAAATCGAAGAATCCACGCTAAAAAAGAAAAAATTGCTCGTAAAAGACGAGATTTATGCAATTATGAACGACTATTCCGTCGCTCATTAACAATTAAACCAAAACTTTGAGTTTGTGAAAGGCGGCATGGATCATGTCGCCTTTCTTATTTTTGTCCGCACCCACTTATCGAATATATCGCTATCGCGTCCGGTGTTGTAACAAGTATCTTACCGTCTTTGACGAGCACCGGAACTTGGTTGACAAAATTTTTATCGTTTTGAGGTAGCTGATCAAGGATCTTTCCTTTTTTGGTATCGATCAGAAATGCCGAGTTTTCACCGTAAATAAGCACAATAACAAAGCCTTCGACGATGAGTCCGCCTTCAATGACACGGCCGGGCAGTCTTCTTTTCCAAATGACGTCGCCGTTGTACATTGATATCAGATAAATAAAATTATCGAGAGACGTGATAAAAAGCCCTTCTTTCGAAACGGAGACAAACGAAATTGCAGCCCCGCTCTTAAATTTCCAAATATTCTTTCCACCGGGGACACCTATCGACGCGACATTTCCGCGCTCGTCTCCCGCGACAAGGACATCGGGCGTCGGATTCGTGACAGCCGTT
>JAYSON010000273.1:0-5003 GCA_043722725.1 Chloracidobacterium sp. | reverse complement strand
ATTGTGAGTTTAGATTCAATTATAGAAAACAAAACCTTTACTCAATCCTATTGAAAATTATCAACTATCCATGACTTAACTAGTCATGACCCTAAAATTTTATATTCTGAGGATTTAACACAGTTTACGAAACGTGCGTTAAATCTTATTTAAGAAAAGTACTAATCATAGTGAGGCCCGTCTTCGGATCAGGCCGCCCAATTATTTCCCATTAGCATTCATCATTTTAGAATTTATGTTCGAATTCATTTTAGAGTTCATGTTCGAACTCATGTTTCCCGATGTTTTACCATTGTTGTTGCTGTTCATCATCGGTGTCGATGTTGCCATGGGCATCGGCGTAGCAACATTCGAGTTCGTAGTAACGTAACCCGTATTCGTATTTGTGTTTCGAAGATTCGCGTTTCCGGTCGTCGATGTGCAGCCCATGAGGCCAACGGAAATCATAAGTGAAAGGCATAAGCCTATAATTGTTTTCATATTGTTTGTCTTCTTTGTATTAAGTCAGATAGACGGGCCGTGTAATTGACCGACGGAGACCTGTCGGCAACCCGGATTGCCGGCCCGTCTAAGCTTTACGTCCTATTATTCTACTAAAATTTAAGAAAACTCCGTCATCACAACGGAGTTTTCCTTGTGTGGGGCACAGAAACGACTACCTGTAAATATGCTCACCGCGCGAGTTATTCTTCCAATCGTTTTCGAAGAAATCTGCGTCTTCCGAAGTTTTAGGCTTCACACCTAAGACCGTACCGCCGCTCTTAATTCCTTCTTCATATAGTTTGGCCCTGTCTTCTGGAATGCCCCATCCGATAAGCGCCCCAACCAGTCCGCCGGTCAGCCCGCCTGCTCCTGCGCCGGCGAGTGCCGCCGCAATCGGTCCCCAGATAACGAGGCCAATTCCCGGTAATACCAGATTAGTTCCGATCGCCGCTACGCCGCCGATGATCGCACCCAAGGTTCCGCCGATCATACTACCAACACCGGTTCCTTCGGTAGCTTTACTGCCGAGTTCCGATTCCACGGTTCCCGTTGCGAAATCGCTGCCTTCACCGTAGTGTTTGTCACGCGTCGCGTCGGACATGACCACGTTGATCTCTTCATCCGTGTAACCTCGGTCGCGCAATGACTTATATGCGCTTTCCGAACTTTCGCGGTCGTTGAACATTCCTGTCAGCATTCCTGATTCTTGTTTTGTACCTGTTGCTTGATTTTCCATGATTACTATTTCTCCCTTTTTTTCGTTCTAAATTGAGTTAAGTTCCCACTATTTTCCAACGTCTTCAAATAGCGGTTCATTTTCGGAATTTGGTCTGTACAATGAAGCACACCGGCAGTTTCCGAAAAACCCGCTTTCCTCAGTTGGAAGCCGTTGCGGACATAGACTTCTTAAAGTTGCCCTTTTCACTTTCCATCTTTGCTCCAAGTTCGTCCAATACCTTGGAATCAAACTGTTTCTTTACTAGCGGAAACATCTCTCCTTCTTCTTCCTTGACGTGATGCTCAATGTCTTCCATCAAAACTTTTAGCTTCGGGTCAAACTTTTCGTTTTTGCCGGACAAGGCGGCAAGCTCTTTGAGAAACATCTTCGCCTGTCGGTGTTCCTCGATGCCTTCAAGAACAATATCCACCAAGTCTTTATCTCCCTCAGATTGCAGCTTCGGGTAGAATATCGTCTCTTCAATATGTGCATGGACATCAAGCTCGGCCTTAATTTTCTGGAAAACAGCCTTGTGATCGCTGTCTTCAGTTGCCTTTACTTTCGCAAACAGCTTTGCCACCACCTCGTGGTCTGCCTTTAACAATTCAATTGCGTTCATATTAATCTCCCTTGTTCTTTATATTTTGAAGTTTCCACCTTCACTAAAAATATCTCGTAACCAGCGATTGCGTATTGTCTATTTGGCATACATCTTGATCGAGAAGAATGTATTACTTACATACGAATTTTAGACTGCAACGCTTTCAGGATGTATTTATGCAAATGTAATGCCAATCTAACGAAAAACGCTTCCTCCTTCTTTTTCATTATGCTCAAAGCCGCACACACATTATTCTCCGAGCGGCATGAATCATTACGCTACTCGAACCTAACTATCCGACAAACGCCTGTGATCGCTGAACAGCCTCCCGCAGCAGGCTATCCCGTTCATCAGCGTCCATAAGATATCCAGGCTCACTAGCCTTGGCCTCTCGAATCGTTTGCAGGATTGTCTCCGGCAGATCACCGTTGTACGGTTTGACAAGGTAGCCGTTCGCTCCCGCTGCCAACCCACTCTTGATGTCCGTCGGAAATCCAAGCGCCGAGTAAAATAGAATTGGTGTTGTCGGAGCGTATTCACGCAGGTCGCGGCACAATTTCAGGCTGTCTCCGCAAGGCAGCAATCCGTCGAGCAAATAAAGATCAAAAAGCTCAATTTGTGCTAACCTCCATGCTTCCTCTGTCGTTATCGCCTCGATTACTTCCATACCTGCGTGGCTCAATATAAAGCTGACCATTTCACGCGAATCGTCGTCATCCTCCAGGTAAAGGACGCGTATTTGTGTCTGGTCCGTCATAATTACTCCTTCTAAAGCTTGGCTTGACTAAATCGCCGTAGGATGTGCCGCAATTAACGTTGTGGAAGGAGAACTGAGATTGCTTTTAGAGAAAGCACCTTTTGGTTCGATTAGCCGCCGCAATCGGCATCGTGCAACTGCGTAAATAAAACACACTTCGTCCAAACCGCTGGATTCGAATTTATGTGCACAACGGCAAATATCAAGAAAAATCTCATTCGACTCAGTTTCCGCCTCTTCTATTGAATTCGTAAAGCTCTTTGCCATTCGATAAACCAAGCTACTGTACGCATTAACACATTCGGAGACAGCGCTTCGGTCGTTATTTGCAATGCGAACAAGTATTTTTGCGGGGCCGGTCATAGTGTTATCAAAGATGGGTGCGGTTACAATCGATATGTGCTATTTCGTAAAGATTGCGTCCGTCACTTACAGATCGCTATACTTTCTGTGCCGCCACCGCCAAATCACGCCCAATGGATATGCGGTTTCGTGCTGACCGAGCGAAACGCCGACCATTAATTTGCAATAACTTTGTAAAAATAAAATCATCTGCATAAGACAAATATCGTAACTATGCCATGCCTTCCGCAAACCGCTGTTTACACGGGGTTTAATAGAGCTTCTGAGCCGAACGCCTTCCGAACGGCGGAGATGTGTTCAATTCGCGTTTTTTCGCGAAGATCGAAAATCCAGGACGAAATCGTAGCGTCGATGTTACGACGCGAACGACGCTCGATTTTCTCTTCACTGACGGATTCAGGTTGTTGCGGGTCACAAACAGCTTGAGCTTTGACTATGGCCATCGCTTCCGCATCCTTTCTTTTAATAACTTTAATTAGAGGTTTTTTCACGTTTTCTGGTAGTCCTTACGAGCATTCCCGCTACGGATAATTAGATAAAAGTTTTCATCGCCGGTCGCGCATTCTTTCGTTCCTGTATTTCCGGTAATTCCACCGCCATCGCAAATCCAGCGGATTTGGCGTTTGATGAATGCCGAAAAGCACACGCAAACGCAGATTTGGGTAGTAAACAAAAAATTGAAGTGTCTGGAGTATAAATGACATTTCTTCCTTGTCCTTTGTAAAAATGAAGGACGGCATCGCCGATGCCATCCTTCCAATCCCCCCATTGTTCGTAAGCAGGTGGTCTTCTTCGATTGGTAAAGAAAGTCGTTCGAAAGAACTCATATATATCGAAGAATCACTCAGTTTCCCGTATGCATGTAAAAAGATTAGTTCGGACAAAATATTAGGTATGTCGTTAACACACTTAGCAAATTACCTGACCTAACCCATTTACATTTCCCCCTTGATCAGCGTGCTTGCTTCTATCCCTTCTTAGGGACTTGCCAAGCCCGCCGTGCGATTCCACGCCACCCTCCTTATCAGTCCCAATGCGTGGAATCGCTTCGTTGCCCTTCGCCGGAAATTAACCTTGGATGCTCTCGTATAAAAAATAAACTGGAGCTTATGGATGTATAATGATTGAATTTGGAGGGCGTGAAAATCGGGAAATAACGCAATGTTAGTAGGGAAAATCCCTAACTAACGAATTACGAGTTATGAATTACGAATTAAGAATCTTTATGAAAGAGAATATTTTGCTTGATAAGAGTTTTGCCTTTGCGGTCAGGACGGTGAAGGCGTATAAATTTTTGGTAGAAGATAAAAAGGAATTTGTTCTTTCGAAGCAATTTTTACGAAGCGGAACTTCCATCGGTGCGAACGCGGAAGAAGCAGTCGGTGGACAATCCAAAGCTGACTTTGTTTCCAAAATAAGTATCGCTTACAAAGAAGCCAGAGAAACGAGATATTGGATAAAACTTCTGAAAGCAACCAGCTATTTTGATGAGGTTCAAGCTACAAGGTTACTGGCTGATGTTGAAGAGATTCTCAAAATCCTCGGTAAAATCCAGATTACCAGTAAAAACAATTTGTAATCTGTAATTTGAAATTCGTAATTAGTTATCCTCGAGCCAGCCTTGCAGAATCGCGTAGCGGACGATATCGATACGGCTCGCGATCCCGAGTTTTCGCATCGAGTTGGCTTTGTGTGCTTCGACGGTTTTGACGCTGATTTCCATGCGTGTGCCGATTTCCTTGTTGCTGTAACCCCACGCGATCAGCCGAACAACCTCGGATTCGCGATCGCTTATCGCGACCATGCTTGCTCCCGCCAGCGCGGCCGATTGCCGGACATAACCGCCCATCACTTTTTCAGTCAATGTCGGGTCCAGATAGCTTTTGCCCGAACCGATGACGCGAATTGCGTTGATAAGCTCGGCTGGGGCGCTTTGTTTTAGAACATATCCGTTGGCCCCGGCCTGGATCAATTGCTGCAGGTAGCCGTCGTCGGTATGCCGCGTCAAGGTTAAAATCTTTATTTGCGGGCTGATCCGTTTAAGTCTTTTCGTCGCCTTCAATCCGTTGAGCTTGGGCATC
>JAYSON010000272.1:0-2700 GCA_043722725.1 Chloracidobacterium sp. | reverse complement strand
GATGAAAACACGCCTGTCGTTGTCAAAGCTGACGGGCTCGCCGCCGGAAAAGGCGTTGTCGTTGCAGCGAATCGAGCCGAGGCAATTGCCGCGATCAATGAGATGGCGGCTCTCGTCGGTGCGGACGCGACGGAGAAGATCGTTCTCGAAGAATGCCTTGTCGGCAAAGAGGTTTCTCTGTTGATGTTCGTTGACGGCGAAGACTTTGCCCTGATGCCGCCGACTCGCGACTATAAACGCATCGGCGAAGGCGACACCGGCCCAAATACGGGCGGAATGGGCACGATTACCGACGCCGCTCTGCTAACCGCCGACGAACTGCAGGAGATCACCGACAAGATCATCCGCCCAACCCTGCACGGCTGCATCCGCGAAGACATGCGCTACCGCGGCATCCTCTTTCTCGGCCTGATGATGACCGCCGACGGCCCGAAGCTGCTTGAATACAACGTCCGCTTCGGCGACCCCGAGACACAGTCGATCCTCGTCAGGCTCGAAACCGATCTTGTCGATATCTGCGAAGCGATGCTGGCTGGGACCGAAGGCGGAAACCCGCGCGGTAGCAAGGGTGTTTCTTCATTGGCCGAGTTGGACATCAAGTGGAAGCCAGGCAATTCCGCCACCATCGTTCTCGCTTCAAAAGGCTATCCCGAAAACCCGCAAACCGGGGATACCATCCAAGGACTTGAAGACATTTCCAAAAGCGATGTTTCGAGCTTTCACGCCGGAACTGCTAGAAACGAAGCTGGTGAACTGATAACATCGGGTGGCCGCGTTCTGGGCATAACTGCCGTTGCCGATAACCTCAACAGTGCCCTTACGAAAGCCTACTCCGCCGTCGGATCGATTTCGTGGAATGGAATGCAGTATCGCCGTGATATTGGGAAATAGGTCAAATCCTCCGTCGTTTTCATCGTGCTGCGACTCAGATTTTCCTGCAAAACCTCAAAGCAGCGTATGTAAGTGCAAGCTATTGATAACACATGTCTTAGTGTCGATCCGTCACACTTTCTGCTGTCCCACCCCGGGACACTTCCGGGACACGGTGCGGGATAAGCTAAACTACTGCAAAATATATCACTTGACCGTGAAGGCAAATGCCTGTCCCACTGTCCCAGCGTTTTTTCGCAACGTAGTTTTTCCAAAGTCTCTCACTGGGAATCAGGTTATTAGTTTTTCAAAGACCCCTCAGGGGCATTAAAAACACCCGGCTCGAAATTATCGCGCGTGTTTCACAGATTGTCAACTATATTATCTGTGCAACAATATTATCCTTGAATTCATATAATAAGTGCAACGGAATAATTCGCTCAACCGACGCTTGGCTTCGCCGTTCGCTGTGCGGAAAAGCTATGCTTTTCCGTCGAAATATAAATAGGTACTGCGGCTACGCCGCCGATCTCCACTTGATTTGTTCATGGTCGGTCAACAGCGGTTCATTCGCCAAATCCCTTCCATTCCAAAGTAAAAAGCTGGAGTTGTCCTTGAAATCTGAAACATTTAGAGAGCAGCCGCACAGCCGCGTGGAATTTAGTTAGTCAATCGGAAAAGCATAGCTTTTCCGCACCTCGACTGCCGACGAATCAGCCGGTGACAGAGAGCGAAAAGGCCAAATAGTTATCGAGAGTGGTATTGACTCCTTAGTCGCCGAACAACAAGCTGCCAAACTAAAACAGACAACATGGCAGCGGCTCCGCAAATTACTAGTGAATAACTCCACATCATTGCCTTCAACGATTGTGCCTCACCATTAAAAGACGAAATAGCTCCCGGCACAAAAATAATAATCGCGACTGTTCCTAGTGAGCTAATAATCGCTACCAGGCCGCTGGAAACAATCTGATCTCGGAAGGGTGCTCTGAAAACCGAATTCAAAACCAATCCTATTACTAGGCCCAATATGAACATTGTCAGTAAGAATACTCCGAGAAATAAAATCGACAACTGCCATGGGATTTGAAACACTTTGGCTCCTTTAATATTTTTTCAAGCTTAGGAGATACCCATCGAAATTACGCACCATTTCTTCGAGCGAATCGCCGCCGAATTTTTCGCGGAGGGAGTTGGCGAGGACGATTGCGAGCATTGCTTCGCCGATGACGCCGGCGGCGGGGACGGCGGTTATGTCGGAGCGTTCGAAGGCGGCAAGGTCGTCGGTTTTGGTGTCGATATCGACGGAATGGAGAGGTTTTCTAAGGGTAGAGATTGGTTTTAGGTAGCCGCGGACGCGAAGCTCTTCGCCGTTTGTGATGCCGCCTTCGAGGCCGCCGGCACGGTTGGTGCGGCGTCGAAACCCAGTCGCTACCCCTCCCGGTTCTGACAAGGCACGCTCGTTCACACTCGCGTTTCCGCCTGAAGTGCTGCCTTCATAATATATTTCGTCGTGAACCTCGGAGCCGAAACGTCCCGCGTTTTCGACACCGGTGCCGAGTTCGACGGCTTTTACGGCCTGGATCGACATTATTGCCTGGGCAATGCGGCCGTCGAGTTTTTCGTACCACGATGTGTGCGAGCCGAGGCCGACGACGACGTTTTTGGCGACGACCTCAAATATGCCGCCGAGTGTGTCGCCATTTTCCTTTGCCTGATCGATCAAAGCGATCATTTCTTTTTCAGCGGAGAGGTCGGCGCAATTCAGCGGTGAATCGGTTGGGATCGCGGCGATCTCTTCCCAGTCTCTGAGCATAGGCGAGACGGAAA
>JAYSON010000271.1:0-6548 GCA_043722725.1 Chloracidobacterium sp. | reverse complement strand
AAGCTTTCCGGCTCGAAAAAGTATTCGTGCGGAAATCCCGATATCGGTAGAAGCACGGCCACGAAGAGTGCCGCGATCACACTGGATCGAAAAACTCGTTTTGCCATAATTTACCCGTCAACTATTTCATTCGATCAAACCCGCTCGTTGCCTGCACAAACCGGTGCATTTCCGGTTCAGCATCTATTCGCGGCAGCAGAAATGGATCATCGCTATTTTCGCACAATCTAAGCTCAGTCGTAACCGCCGAGGCATAACCCGCGTTTTCGACCGCGTCACGCTCGCGTTTTGAGACATTGCCGTTCGGGTAACAAAAGTGGGTCGACTCGTTTTGCAGTCTCTCCTCCAGCATCGATTTCGACATTAGCAATTCATCTACCAGCCTTTCTTCATCGACATTTGTCAGGATCGGATGATTCGCCGTGTGCGAGCCGATCTCGACATTTGCGTCCTTCATTTCACGAGCCTCATCCCAACCGAGTGCTTCGAATTGATCCGGCGGCAGGTCGGGAATGACTACATTCATCCGCGATGCGATCACCCGCAGTGTCGCATCCTTTTCTTCGTCCGGCATTTTCTTCAGTTCCGAATTTATCGATCCCGCTGCGGTCAGCCGCGATTCGCTGTCACCCAAAGTCGCCGCCATCCTTTTCGAACCGACAACAAGATCGCACCGTTCCGCCGACGTATTTCCCAGAACATACCGGACCTTGTCCGTCCATATCCAATTCTTTCCGTCAACAAAACCTGTGACTAAATACAGAGTCGCGGGCAAACTAAATTTCTTCAATACAGGAAACGCAATGTCGTAAAAATCACGATAGCCATCGTCGATCGTTATCGCGGCCGAACGCGGTGGCACCGGTTCCCCATTACGTTTATACCCGACTAATTCATCGAGCGAGATAATCTTGTAATGTTTGGTCAGATAATAGAGATGGGATTCGAAAGTCGTTTGCGATGTCTTTCCAAACGCCTCATCCCGGCTGAAGCGGTGATACATGAGGATCGGAACGGCGCGGCGGTTTAAAAATCTAACCGGTGCAAATGCGTTAGATCCGGTCAAAACCTTTAAGACACTAGTCTTTAGCATTGGCATATCGATTCATTCGCTGCAACAGACGCCAACGCATTTCGTCCTTTTCTTTTTTCACTGGCAGCCGATAACGCTTTCCGATAGATGTATCCTGCGGCTTTCGTTCCACGTTGCCCGTTGCGATTAATTTCACGGACTCCGCAACCAAATTTGCCGACTCTTCCCGCAAACCCATTTGAAAACTTGCAATAAACTCCTCAAAACGAGCTCCATAAGCAAAGTCGTATTTAAGCGACAAAATCTTTTGCAGAATAATATCGCCCGTATCGACCTTTGAGGCAACAAAATGCACCGTGATCCCGATCTCTTTTTCGCCATTGAACAATTCCCAAAAGATCGGCGGACCGCCGCGATAGTGTGGAGCTCGGCCTTGATGCAGATTTATCGAACCTAGTTTCGGAATCGAAAAGACGTTTTCCTTGATGATGTTCGTGCCGTAAATGACACCAAGATCCGCATCGGCCTTTCGCATGATTGCTATCGACGTTTCCGAATGAAAATTATCGACCTCGTAAACCGTCAAACCCAGCTCGTCGGCAATTTCGACGGTTGCACCAACCGTAGTTTGAGTCGGACCGCCGTCGGTTTTCGGAAAAAGCTTTTTTACCGTTTCGAACACGCCGTCATATCTGATCGAGCGGCGTATTTTCTCGGCGAGGCCGCGGCTGGGCGTCGTGACAGTCTCGACAAAAACTCCAACGATCTCAATATTTTTGAGATCGTGGAGCTTTTCCAAAACAATTTCCGCACCGCCATGTGTCAGCACAATTAAGCGCATATGGCTTTATCAAGGCGACAATATATCGTAACGTTTTTGCAAATTTAGCCAACCTCTTTCAGCGCATCGATGCTCTGTGTACGCGGATGCTTATCGCTCGTCACATCATGCTGCAAATTCTCACTGCTGAGCCGGTTCTCCCAGGCTGCTTTTACGAATGACGTAAATAATGGATGGGCCGCAAGCGGTTTTGACTTGTACTCCGGATGAAACTGGCACGCCACGAAATATGGATGTGTCTCGCGTTTGAGTTCGATCATTTCAACGAATTTTCCGTCCGGCGACACTCCGCTAATGACGAGGCCCTCTTTTTCAAGAACTTCACGATATTCAGGATTAAACTCAAATCTGTGTCGGTGCCTTTCGCCAATTTCCTCTTCTCCGTGATAGATCTCACGCGCAAGCGAGCCTTCCTTCAACTTGCAAGTCCATTCGCCGAGCCGCATTGTCCCGCCGAGTTCATCCACGTTGACCAGATCGCGAAGCTTAAAAATAATCGGGAACGGCGTATCCTCGTAGAACTCGGTTGAATCCGCATCGCGCAGCCCGCAAACATCGCGTGCGAATTCGATGCACGCCGTCTGCATGCCGAGACAGATGCCAAAATACGGCGTCCCCGACCGCCGGGCGTATTTGATCGCTTTCAGCATTCCAGGAATTCCGCGTTTGCCAAAACCGCCCGGAACAAGTATCGCGTCGAAATCCTGAAGTTCCGCCTCATAACCGTCCTTCACCAAATTCTCGGATTCGATCCACGCAACATTGACTCGAAGATTGTTGGCGACACCGGCGTGCGTCAAGGCTTCGCGCAGCGATTTGTACGAATCTTCAAGCTCCACATATTTGCCGACGATCGCGATCTTGACCGCTCCGCCGGTCGGATCTTTGATCGTTGCCACCAACTCACGCCAATTCTTCAGATCAAGGTGCGGGAACTGTTCGTTCAGTTTCAGGTCGTTCACGATCAATTCGTCCAGTCCTTGTTCGTGAAACGCGAGTGGCACCTCGTATATGGTCGGCACATCAAGAGCCGAAATCACGGCGTTTTCCTGCACATTGCAAAACAGAGCGATCTTACGCCGCAGGTCCATAGGCAGCGGACGTTCCGAACGGCACAGCAGAACGTCCGGTGCGATACCAATCTCACGCAGCTCTTTGACTGAGTGTTGCGTCGGTTTCGTTTTTAATTCACCGGCTGCGGCAATGTACGGAACGAGCGTAACGTGAACAAACATCGCATTCCCGCGGCCTTCTTCGTTGCCAACCTGACGGATCGCCTCCATAAACGGCAGCGATTCGATGTCGCCGACAGTTCCGCCGATCTCGACGATAAGAACGTCAGGATCGTGAGCGTCGGCCACGGTGCGAATCGCCTTTTTGATCTCGTCCGTGATATGCGGAATCACCTGGATAGTCTTGCCGAGATAATCGCCGCGGCGTTCCTTTTCGATGACAGACAGATAAATGCGGCCGGTCGTCCAGTTATTCGCCTGAGAGAGCTTCGCACTTGTGAAACGCTCATAATGCCCTAAATCGAGATCGGTCTCAGCCCCATCGTCGGTAACAAATACTTCGCCATGCTGAAACGGCGACATCGTGCCCGGATCGACGTTTATGTACGGGTCAAGCTTCATCATCTGCACCTTCATCCCGCGGGCCTCGAGCAGGCAGCCGATCGAACTCGCCGCCAAACCTTTGCCCAAACTTGAAACCACACCGCCTGTTACGAATATGTATTTGGTCATTGTTTTTAGGTACGACGGACTGTCAGTCTGTCGTAAAATTAGCCACTCATTACATCCGGCCGTTCTACATCACCCGCCTCTCAGCGTCCCTTTGTCTCCGCATTATCCCCTGATTTGCCTTCAGTCTTGCACATTTGTGGCCTAATATCACGATTTGCGCTCTCTCAATATTTCGGCTACCCGGTCGAAATCATCCTGCGTATCCACGCCGAACGAGCTCTCATCTACATTTACAACCCGTATGTTAGCACCATTTTCAAGCGCCCGAAGCTGTTCGAGCATTTCTGACTTTTCAAACTCTGACTGCCGCATCTTCGTAAAACGTAGAAGAAATTCCCTCCGATAAGCATAAATGCCGACGTGTTTTCGGAACCCGGCAAGCAGGTTCGGTTCATCGGCAAGCGCCGTCGCTATATCGCCATGCCGCTGAACGGGTTCGCGCGGAAACGGTATCGGCGAGCGAGAGAAATACAATGCCCGTCCAGTCGAATCGGTAACTACCTTAACGACATTGGCATTCAGCACATCGCGAAAATCCGTAAATGCTTCGGATGCGGTTGAAATATCAATGCTCTCGTCGTTAATGATCGCTTCGACGGTGCGTTCTATCGTAAAAGGCGAGATCAGAGGCTCGTCACCCTGGACATTAACTACTATCGAACCGCCCGGCAAAGATTCTGCAACCTCGGCAATACGGTCGCTCCCCGACTCATGATCCGGAGAGGTCATGACGGCTTCGTTTCCGCCCGCCGATACAACCTCGAATATCCGGCTATTATCCGTGGCCACGATCACCCGCGTGACATTTGCAGCCTTTTTTGCCTGCTCTAAAGTGTACAGAATCAGTGGTCTGCCTTCTATTTCAAGCAAAAGCTTTCCTGCCAGACGGGTAGAAGCGAACCTCGCCGGGATTACTACAGTCACTTTTTGAATGGGATTTGATCCGTGTTGCTCCACGGGATTCTAGGTTATAGCTATTCAAACCAGTTATCAAGAGCCAAAACTCGAAACTTGGAAGTTGTTCCGGTTTTCGCTAAACTCACCTGCGTGCAGGAAATTATTATAGACACATCCAACGATTTCGAAGCTCCTCAGCCGCCGACTCAGGTATTGATTGCACCCCCGACACCAAACAACCCGCCATGGAACTCGGGCGTCGCTGTCGGAACCTGGTTTGCAAGCGTTGCCTTGATACTGGTCGTGCCAAGCGTCATATTGCTGCCTTATGTTTTGTCGCTTAGCGGTCAATACGCGGAAAAGTCTGAGCTGGTCGAGTTCATAAAATCTGACCCGACCGCGATCGTTTTACAAATTGCGGCAATAATTCCCGCACACATTTTGACAATCGTTCTCGCGTGGCTGGTTGTTACCAGAATGCGAACCTTTCCCTTTCGGCAAATGTTAGGTTGGCGTTCAGGCGGAATGGCGTGGTGGCACTATGTCGCGATCGCGGGCGGCTTTTTTGTTTTGGCTAACGTAGTCGGCAGCTATTTTCCGGAGCAGGAAAATGATCTGATCCGAATGCTTAAGAGTTCACGTACCGCCGTTTATCTCGTCGCATTTATGGCCACATTCACCGCTCCACTTGTAGAAGAAGTCGTTTATCGCGGAGTTCTGTATTCGGCTTTTCAGCGAACGTTCGGCGTTACAATCGCGGTAATCTCGGTAACGTTCCTTTTTGCCGTCGTTCACGTTCCACAATATTATCCAAGTTTTTCGACGATCTTTCTGCTTACGATCCTGAGCCTGGTATTAACGCTGATCCGTGTCCGCACCGACAATCTGCTTCCCTGCATTATTTTGCATACTATCTTCAACGGAATTCAGTCTGCTGCTCTAATTCTTGAACCTTATATCAGTATTGAAAAAACGTTAGACGACGCCGCGTCAGCGATCATTCATTTACTATAATAAAAAAGCGGGCGGCTTTCGGCCATCCCGCTTTTTCCCGTTAAACTGCAATCTAATTAGTGATTCGGCTTCGATGTCCTGACAGCCTTGATTTCCGTTGACGGAGGCGGAGAGTAAGTCGAACCACCCGACGACCTTATCGGCTCCGATCCAAATGAAGAATCTTCTCGCCCCGGCTTGACGGCATGGGGATCACGCCCTGTCGAACCGCTGGTTCCCTGAGCTTGAACAAAAGCCGGGATTGTTGGCTTATGGTCCCGAACAACCCGAATCGGACCGTTTGACGGCGGATAAATTACACTGGTCGGCAAATTGTAATACCAGATACTGTGTCCAAACCCGTAGCCGTATGGCGAATTCCATCCATAACCGAAGGGGAGGAAACAATGGCTGCCGCGAGACGCATCAAAGATCCAAAGACCGAACGAATCATACATGTTCCAGCCACGGCCGAGGAACGAACTCATCAAAGCCGTCCGCATGCTGTTACGAGCCAACGATGCGCTGCTCTTGGCAAGATCTTTCGCCCGACTCTTGCTCCACAGTTCTAAAGAATCTTTGTCATCCCGATCAAATTTAGCTATAGCGACCTGCGATCCGGAAAGCACTCCTTCGCGACCGGACTTCACTGTTGCCGTTTCGTTTCCAATTTGTGCCCGGCCTTTCCAAACGGCAATTTTGCCTCTGCCGTCTGCGGCGACATTAATTCGATAGATGCCCGATTCGATCAAGCTAAATTTTGTTTTGGGCGAGTTGACCGTGACCCTGAAGTCCTCAGTCGCGAAAACCTCAAAAATCGCGCTCCCAGAATCAAGCCTGATCTGGAGATCGTCAAGCGATGTAGTCTTGAATTCGAAAGCAGCGTTTCCGCCGAGACGTAGGTACGAACCGGGATTGAGCAGAATTTCCGCCTTTCCGTCCGCTCCGGTCGAAACCCGGTCGCCGATCTGGAGTCTGTCTCCCTTCAACAAAAAGCCGCTCGTTCCGGCCTTCCTTACGATCGCGACGGTTCCTTCAA
>JAYSON010000270.1:0-13376 GCA_043722725.1 Chloracidobacterium sp. | reverse complement strand
GCGAAAAGAAACGAAAGAATGACGAGAATGTTTTTTTGTTTTGGTTTTTGACCATTCCGGTTAAGTGGCAACTTTTACGTTTCGCATGTTTCGCGTATTTCGCGGGCAAAAATCTTATGACTAGAAAAAAAATCGGCCTTGCACTTTCAGGCGGCGGAGCACGCGGGTTTGCGCATATTGGCGTGCTGAAGGCGTTGACGGCTCATTCTATACCTATCGATCTCGTTGCCGGAACTTCAGCTGGTTCATTTGTCGGCGGGGCTCTGGCGGCCGGATTGTCGGCCGACGAGATCGTCGAGATCGGTAAAAAAATAAGCTGGTTCGGTGTCGCCGGATTTTCCTACTCGCCGCGCGGGTTGCTTTCGAATGCGGCGCTGGGCAAATTTATCGAGCAAAACTTCCCTGTAAACCGCTTCGAAGATCTGAAGATCCCCTTTGCCGCTGTCGCGTGTGATCTGGAAACGGGCGACGAGGTTGTGTTGAGGGATTCGGGCGACCTTGCGTTTGCGATCCGGGCAAGCTGTGCGATCCCCGGCGTTTTTGTACCCTTGATCGATGCACAGGGCCGAAGCCTGATCGACGGCGGTGCAGCAACACCGATGCCGACAAAGGCCGTTCGCAAACTTGGAGCGGAAATCGTCATTGCTGTTGACCTGCTTACGTGCGGCTCGTCGTTTTGGGGCAAACCGAGCACGCTCATCGGCACGTTTTTTCAGTCCGCAATGCTGATGATACGTACCGCCTCTAAGAATCAGCACTACCGCGCGGACATCGTCGTCGAACCGCAGATCGCTCATATCCGACCGGATGAGATCGGAAAGCGTGATGAGTTGATCGAGCTTGGCGAAGTGGCGGCGCTGGAGAAAATAGACGATATTAAGAAACTGATCGGATGATGTGATCGTCATACGAGTTTGCCGGATCGAACCTATAGATCAGGATACCTCGCACCTTTACCGGAACCCCGCCCAGCTTAGTTTGTCTAATTCTCGCCCGCAATGCAGCCGCCTCCGTAAAGGGTCGCAGCAAAGGGTTTCCGGCACATGCCTTGGCTTTTGTATAACTTCTTCATAGACATCCACCCGCACGGTGACGATCCCGGCGCGGGAATTGTATTCTTCGCTTCCATTGGATATAGGGGCACAGGCAAGTCGATTGCATTCATGTTCAAAATGCCGCCTGTGCAAGGCGATTCCATCCGTTTGTTCAATATTCGTTTGGTTGGTTTTTCTTGCGCATTTTGGGCGTCAATGCTCAAAAAGCATAGAATCAATAATAGAAGCAAGCAGATTGCACTACCTCTCATAATTAAGGATTTAGACTTCTGCTGCGTGGAATTGTTCGGGAATCACACTCTTTTATTTGTGAAAAATGTAAAACAAAAAAAAGGCGGGAAACGTGCCCCGCCTTTCCTCATCGCCGATCCTAAGCACGTTCAGTCTAGAACCTAAACTTCGCTCCCAATTGAATTCGGCGCGGATCAAAGGCTGAGGTGAATCCGAGCGGCGAGCTCGGGCCAACATTCGGGTTTCCGCGAACGTTGACGGTCGTCGGGAAAAATGCACCGACGGTGTTGTTGACCGACGCGAAATTAAGACGGTTGAGCAGGTTGAATGCTTCAACCGTTAGATCCAGACTCATCGTTTCGCTAAAGCCGATCTTTCGCGTCAAACGCATGTCAAAGGTGGCAAAGCTCGGGCCTTTGCCGACGTTGCGGGGAATCGCTCCTTGGTCCAATCCGCTTAACCGAAGCAGCGGCCGGTCGCCATTCGTGCTGCGGTCGCCGTTCACATCCGAACCGGCGAGCAGGTTGAACGGGCGTCCGCTGTTGGCTCGAATGATCGGTGTCACCGTAAAATCACGAAGTAACGCATTCCGCCATGGGCTTGAGATGATCGAATAGATCACGAACTTATGCCGCTGGTCGAATGCCGAAAGGGAATATTCCGGGTTGTCGTCGAGCTGATCGAAAGCACGGAAATCGCTGTTGTAATCGGTTACCTGATCGAAGGCTTCGCTAAGGGTGTAATTACCTGCGATCGCGAAATTACGGCTGAACTGCTTTTGAAATTCAACGAGAAGCCCGTTGTAATTTGCCGACGCCGCTGATTCGTAAATGATCTCCTGGAAGAGGAGCGGGTTGCGGAAGCAGGTCACAATAGCCGCACCGGTACAGCCTGAGGCCGCCGACCACTCGCGAATTCCACGCGGGCCTATCGGACGGTCAAGCAAATTTATGTCGCGGGCCCGTGTTATAAACTGCGTCAACGCCCAGACATAGCCGGCCGAAACGCTGAAGCCCGGCGAGAATTCGTGTTCGACGCCGATGCTTCCCTGCTGTGCACGAGGGTTGCGGTAGGTTGGGTCCGCACGGAAAAGAACCGTCAATGGGCTGCGCGGTCCGGTTTGCGAAACGCCTATGCCAAACTGGGCCAGATCCGCCGGCGTGATGGTGCGCGTCGTG
Organism: Chloracidobacterium sp.; assembly: GCA_043722725.1. GTDB lineage: Bacteria > Acidobacteriota > Blastocatellia > Pyrinomonadales > Pyrinomonadaceae > OLB17. The sequence goes on along the minus strand of JAYSON010000270.1, from coordinate 10,912 downwards.
TTCGGAATGCCGATCACGCCTTGTGCACGTAAAGTACGGAAAATGTTAATCGGCCCATTGACCGCAAGGGGATTGAGGGCGTTCAGCGTTGTCAACACTTGCGGAATCTGCCTGACACCGTCGATCTCGTTTAACGACTGGACGACGTAATCGATAACGAAGGGGATCTGCGCGTAAAACATTCCGTAGCCGCCGCGAATGATCGTCTTGCCTTGTTTGAAGGGGTCGTAAGCAAAACCGAGGCGCGGGCCAACGCTTCCATACGAGGTTCTAAGCGGTTTTCTTCGCGTGTCGATCTCGTACCGCAAACCGTAGTTCAACGTCAGATTCGACAGGGCTTTCCAAGTATCCTGTCCGTAAACGGAATAGTAAGGCAGCTTGCCGCCGACGATACCGTCGCCAAAACCTTGCTGGTACGATTGCGGCAGGCCGAGATCGAGCGATTGAATGGCATTTACCGTTGCACCCGCCGTAACGGGTGTTGTCGGTGTTGAGCCTATACATGCATTTGCGGTTGTCGGTCCTGTAGCTCCCAAGCACGGACTCACGAGACCTCCGGGCAGCGTGCCAAAACCAAAGCGGCCGCTAAAGAACGTTTTCGAATCGAAAAATCCGTCTCTAAGCAGAAAGCTGCCGCCAAACTTCATTCGGTGATTGCCGCGATCAACCGTAAAGTCGTCGGTAACCAAATATCTCCGGTCGAAATTAAAACTCGGCAGAAAGATATCGCGGTTGAAGAAGCCGAATCCTGCAACATTCAGCTCGGGCCCGTTAGGATCGTTCGATTCTACAAACAACTCATTGTAATTACCTTGTAGACGAAGCTCATTGGACATGCCCGAATCGAAAATATGCGTCCACGAACCAATCAAATTGTGATCGAGCACCTTAACATTATTAGACCGCGAAAACCCTAGCAGTGCACGAGTTGACTGATTGCCGTCTTTACGGTCGTTGAAACGGTAGCTGACATAAAAACTGTTTGAAGAGCTCGGAACGTGGTCAACCCGAATGGAAAAATTATGCGAGTCCGCCGGAAACGGAAAGACGCCGCTGTTGTTCCGGAACAAATCCTGAACAGGCTGATCCACCGTAAGCACGCCTTGAAGAATCGCGGCACATTGGGCACGCGGAACGGCCACACCGGTGACGCAAGGGACGGGCGTCGGGTCGGCACTTGCCGCCAAACCGGCAAGAATCGCGCTCTGCCCGGTCGTCGGTTGAAAAATATTGAGATTGGTCAAAAGCGGTACGGTCGACGATTCGCGCTTTCTGAGGCCTTCGTACGCTCCAAAGAAAAAGGTCCGGTCCTTCTTAAACGGACCGCCGAGGGTTATGCCGAATTGCTGGCGATTTGCGTCGGGTTTAATTCGCGTGAGCGTCGTTCCCTGTAGTACGAACGCAAAAGGATCGCCGGCATCGAGCGTTTGATTCCGAAAATAGGCAAAGGCGCTGCCGTAAACGTTGTTCTTTCCCGTTTTAGCAATGATATTGATCACGCCGCCGCTTGCCCCGCCAAACTCGGCGTTGTAACTGCTGCGGTTGATCTGGAACTCCTGCACCGCTTCCTGGCTCAAGTTAGCTCGTACGCCGCCGCCCTGATCGTTTGCCTCGGCACCGTCAACGGTAATGCTGTTGCCGCGGCCGTTGTTTCCGTAAAATGAAATTCCGCTTTGTGGAGTTTGGGCGACCCGGAAGTCGGTATTGTCGGCCAGCGCATTCGAGTCCACCACGCCGGGCGAGAGAAGCGTAAACGTAAGATAATCGCGGCGGTCGATCGGCAGTTCGCGGATGAAGCGTTCGCTGATTGTAGTTGACTGCTGCGACCGGTCGGTTTCGATCACCGGCGGATCAGCGGATATTTCGACCGTCGCCGACGTGTCTCCAATGCGTAAAGCGAAATCCTGGTCAGCCGTCTGCCCGACGGTCACCTGAACGGCATTCACGACCTGCGAACTAAATCCGTTTGCCTCCACTCGGATCTGGTAAGTTCCGGGCGTAAGCGATAACAAACGGTATTCGCCCTGAGCATCAGATGTGGCAGTTCGGCTGATGCCTTTGGAGGTGTCGGTTACGGTAACTGTCGCGCCAGCAACGACTGCCCCGTTCGGGTCGGCTATCCGCCCCTTAATCTCAGACGTTGAGCCGCCTGCCTGTGCGAGGGCGGTAAGGCAAAAAGCGGCAATAAGTGTCAGCAAAGCGAAAAATCGAGTCATCTTGATAGTAACCTCCGTTGGGCATAATTGGTTATACCAATTACGTTGGGTGAAATTATGACGAATAATCAATGTCGAAATACAGGAATGGAGCGTTTTCCGAACGTTTTCACGAAATGAACGAGCGTTTTGAATTCAGATTGAGAAACTTAAAATTGACCGCATCGAAGCCGGCGAGTTACTACGGGTTCCGCATACCGTATGCGAATCGGACCAAAAATCTTCGCTCAAACTTTTCGAAAAATATGATCGAGCGATTCTACTGTTAATTTACACGGAATTCAACCAAAATTTACATTGGCGGCAAAAATCGCGAACACCTTTGCCACTTTAGGACTTTTGCTCTTTGGTTTCGCCGATTTTCCGTCGTTGGATTCACCCGAAAAACGATAAAGAACTATTTGTATGATGCCGTGATCAACAAAAAAGGTATTCCGGAGCAAGGGTGTGCTTGCAATCCAATAACAAACCGTGCATCATAAGCAACGTTAATCCTTCTCTCGCGTCAACAGTGATGCGCTCGTCAAAGACGGTTTTTTGGGTAGTTCGAGAGTAGGCTGGTTATTAGTTGCAGAAGCCGCTCGCTTTTTAGAGCACCCGAACCGAATCCTTTCTAGTAAAGCCATTCAGATTCGACGCTTCTTTTAGAATTCCCGTTTAAGGGAAAAGGTACAATTTATTATGTCAATGAAACTTTACGTAGGAAATCTTTCCTTCAACACGTCAACATCGGATTTGGAACAGGTATTCGGCGAGATCGGAACCGTAGAATCGACAAACATCATCGAAGATCGCGAAACCGGACGCTCACGCGGATTCGGCTTTGTCGAAATGTCTTCGAAAGAAGAAGGCGAAAACGCAATCGCAGCCCTCAATGGCAAAGAGCTTGACGGACGTGAGCTGAAAGTCAACGAAGCTAAACCGCAGGAAAGTCGCGGTGGTGGCGGCGGCGGCGGAGGCCGTGGCGGCTACGGCGGTGGCGGTGGTGGTGGTGGATATGGCGGTGGCGGTGGCGGTGGCCGTAATCGCTACTAATTTTAGATATTTTCATATCTGAACAAGAGGCCTCCGGCATTGCCGGAGGCCTTTTGATTTACTATTGTTAGGTGCGGTCGGCATTTTTGAAAGAAATTGTCTATGGGAATTTGGAACAAACTATTTGGATCGCCGCCGGTATCCTCAGATGCGGACCGATCTGCTCAGATTGTCGAAGCGTCTCAGAGCGTTGACGCGGCTCCCGCTGACGATGCTCTGCGGTCTCCCGCTGAGCGGCCCGTCAAACTGGATCAAACCGACAGGACCGTTCTGCAAACTCTTGCAAACACTGCGGGCGGAATGTCCGCCGAAGATATCGGGCAAAAACTCGGTCTCGAAAATATGTTGTGTCTGTACCGGCTTGATAAACTCGTAAAGAGTGGGTTGGTCAAACGCAGCCGTCCGATGTTTCGAGAGCCGGAACTATACGAAGTGACGGAATTGGGGCGGGAAAGAATGTTGGCTTAGAAGAGTTCCATCTGCAGTCGTCCGTGAATTTCAACCTCGACAAGGGTTATGAAAGCTTTGAGCTCGTAATCACGTTCGGCTTTGTCATCAAACCCGCGGCTCCGTCCGGTAACTTGATTTTGCTGATTGTGGACACGAAAACAATTTAAGCCATCGCCTGTTTTCAACGACCTGATGTACGACCGGTAATCGGGCATTCGCAGCACATTCTGCAGCTCCGACAAATTTTGGCTGTAAAGAAAATCGTTGATGTCCATGGTTGCGATGTCCGGATAAATACTATCCCAACGCGACGAAGCGTTCCATTGCAAAGAGCGAATAACTAATGAAAAAGAAAGATATTGAAAGACTGAAATTGAAAATACGGGCCGAAAAAGATCCGGCCAAAGTCAATGGTTCAGGCAAACAGCCAAGCGTTGTGCCGCGGCAAGGCCTGGCAAAAGTGCCGCAGCCGAGACGGCGAGGCGAAATTTAGTATTCCGGGACAATTCGTCCCTATGGCCGATATCTCCCGCTGCTCTCAACTTGCTAAGAAATTTGCGTTTATTAGCTTGCAAAATCCCGAGATTCAATTTGCAACTCGTCCGAAATCCGTGCATTATGTGGTTTGTCAATCCTTCTCTTGTGCATCAACGGTGATGCGCCCCGACTGATCTAGGTGTTATCGACGGCGTTTTTGGAAGTTCGAGAGGCAGGGGAATTAATAGGTTATAGAAGTAAGCTCTAAAATTGGGCATCCGAACGCGGATCTTCGCGGGCCGACCGTTTCTTCGAAGTAAAATCGCATTCGACGCTTCTTATCAATACCCGCTAAATCACGCGGGCACAAGGAAAATATCAATATGTCAATGAAGCTCTATGTAGGGAATCTGTCTTTTAACACGTCGAACAGCGATTTGCAGGAATTATTCGCCAGCGTCGGTACGGTTGAATCAGCATCGGTAGTCGAAGACCGCGATACCGGCCGCTCGCGTGGATTCGGTTTTGTCGAAATGTCGTCGAAAGAAGAAGGCGAACGAGCTATCGATGAGCTTAACGGCAAGGAAGTGGACGGGCGCGAATTGAAAGTTAATGAAGCCAAACCGCGTGAAAGCCGTCCCGGCGGTGGCGGTGGTGGATATGGCGGCGGCGGTGGTGGAGGCGGCCGTGGTGGATACGGCGGCGGTGGTGGTGGCCGAGGCGGCAATCGTGGCGGTGGCGGTGGAAACCGTGGTGGTGGCGGAGACGGTGGGTACGGCGGCAGCTCGAATCGCTGGTAATTCGACAAGAATTCAAACGAAAATGCCTGAGGCTCAACGCTTCAGGCATTTTTGATTTTGAATTAGTTTAGGCCGTTCCGGTTAGTTTCGCTTTGTCACCGCTTTTTTTGGCTTCGTCTGCTTTGGCTGAAAGTTCAAAACCGATCTTATCGCCGCTGCCGGCCTTCGAATCTCAAAATCCAACTTTTTGACAAGCGTATCATTGATAAATACGTCTGCGCGATATTTTCCCACGATCCATGCACGCTCCGGCCTGCCGGAAAAGTTTACGCGATCCTGATTGTCCTTTGTGGTGTAGCTTGTAGAAACCACCCTGGTTTCGGCCTTTACGCCAGCGACAGTGACCGCAACAAGATTCATTTTCACCGTGACCGGCGAGGCGCCGCTCAAACGCACCACACAGTGAATAGGAACGTCAGCGATCGTAAAATCCGTCGCGGCCTCGCCAGCCTTGCCGCTGCCGTCGTCTTTTGCGAGGTACATATCCTCGATCCAACGCATCTCAGCCGCTTCCGGCTGTTGGCCGTGCGCTCCGACCGCCGCTAACATTAATACAAACAAGAGGGTGATAAATACTCGCAAAATAATGCTCCAGTTAGCTGATCAGCTAAGTCCGTTCTGTTTGAGCCGAAAAGCGTCCGTTTAGTTGCTTTGAGCGCAAACTTTTTCGCATATCTCGGGTTTAATACAGGTGCGGATTATTACCGTCATGTCAAGTAATCTTGCAGTCATGGAACAGGTTGAAAACGCAGAACATGAAAAAGGAACCCAAAGTTGCAAATCCAGACGGGATAGTGTATCTTCTTTGTAGATACATATGAAAATGCAAATTCAAAAATGGGGCAACAGTTTGGCGTTGCGAATACCGAAATCGTTTGCGGTTGAGTCGAAGGTTGAGCAGGGTTCGACGGTCGAGGTTTCGTTGGAGAAAGGCAAGATCGTAGTTACGCCGGTGGCGGAGCCGGAATATTCGCTCGGCGGTCTGCTCGCGAAAGTTACGAAGGAGAACATTCACGCCGAAACGGATACGGGTTATCCCGTTGGTAAAGAGGCATGGTAATGGCATACTTTCCCGACCGCGGCGATGCCGTATGGATCAACTTTGACTCGCAGGCCGGACACGAGCAAGCGGGCAGGCGCCCGGCCATTGTTCTATCGCCCGCCTCTTACAACCGCAAGGTTGGTCTTGTGATTCTGTGCCCTATTACAAGTCAAGTGAAAGGCTATCCTTTCGAGGTTGTCATACCCAAGGGCTTAAAAGTTTCGGGCGCGATATTGTCAGATCAGGTGAAGAACCTTGACTGGAAAGTTAGAAAGGTTGAGCCGATTACCAAACTACCGTCGGTGGTTACGAACGAAGTACTAAAAAAACTTGGAGCATTGTTGTAATGGTCACGACTTTTCATCTAAATAATTATGGCATACACCGCGAAAGTTAAGTGGGAAAAGGGCTCAGGCCAGGCTTTTTCCGACAACAAATACAGCCGCCAGCACACATGGATATTCGATGGCGGGATAGAAGTTCCCGCTTCGGCGTCGCCGCATATCGTGCCGCTGCCTTTTTCGAGCGAGGCAGCGGTTGACCCCGAAGAAGCGTTTGTCGCGTCGCTATCGAGCTGTCATATGCTGCTGTTTCTGTCGATTACTGCGGAAAGGAAATTCGTCGTCGAAAGCTACGAAGACAATGCCGAGGGCGTACTTGGCAAAAACGGTGAAGGCCGGGTGTCAATGACGAAGGTGACGTTGCGGCCAAAGGCGAATTTCGGTGGAGACAATGTGCCGACTGCGGTGGAGATCGACGATATGCACCATGAGGCGCATGACGAGTGTTTTATCGCGAACTCGGTAAAAACTATCGTCACAACCGAAGCCGTCATAGAGGAAATTTGATGTGGGATCTAACTATTCATCTTAACAACCGACCGGGTGCCTTGGCCGAAATGGGAGAAATGCTCGGCGCGGCTGGCGTCAGCGTCGAAGGCGGCGGATGCTGGCTGGCTGAGGGCAAAGCAATTGCTCATTTTTTGTTTGAAGACGGCGAGGCCGCCCGCAGTGCACTTGAAGCAAAAGGCATCGAGGTGCTCGCGGTCCGCGAGGTTTTGGTGCAGCGGCTGCGGCAAGGTGATCCGGGCCAGCTTGGCAAGATCGGCCGGGCGATGGCTGAGGCAGGTGTGAATATTGAGGTCCAGTACAGCGATCACGATAATCAGTTAATCCTTGTGGTTGATGACCTCGAAAAGGGCCGCGCCGTTTCGGACGCCTGGAAAAACCACTCCGGGTAAACGCAAGTCCGTCATGTTGAGATGAAAAAATGCAAGATTTGCCTGAACGAAGTGCTTTAAATTATTTTCCGGAGGAAATCGATTATCCTTCCCTAAAAGCCGCGGCTGAAGGATGCAAAGGTTGTGATCTTTATAAGATCGGCACGCAGACGGTTTTTGGCGAGGGCCGGACAAATGCGGAGCTGATGTTCGTCGGCGAACAGCCCGGCGATGAAGAAGATCTTGCGGGGCTTCCTTTTGTTGGGCCAGCCGGCCGTCTTTTTAACGAGGCTTTAGCGGAAGCGGGCATCAATCGCGAGAAGGCTTATGTTACAAACGTCGTCAAGCATTTTAAATGGACGCCGCGCGGCAAACGGCGTCTGCATGAAAAACCGAAAGCGAGCGAAGTTGACGCATGTCTTCCCTGGCTTGCGGCCGAGCTTGATGTTGTAAAACCGCGAATTTTGGTTTGTCTTGGAGCAACCCCTGCACAGGCATTGCTCGGCAAGGATTTTCGGGTGACAAAGGAGCGCGGCATTTGGCTGAACTCCATGATGGCTGAAAAAATGATCGCGACCGTTCATCCGTCGTCAATTCTTCGGGCACCCGACGCAGCCGCACGGGATGAACAATATCGCGAATTCGTCGCCGACCTGCTCGTAGTGGCGAGCGAAATGCGGAATGGAGCGACGGCGAAACGCGACTAAATTCTATTGTGATAAACCCGCCGATTAGGTCATAATATGCTTCCGACCAACGCCTATGCCTGAAGCGGAGATAATCGTAATAATCTACACAACGCTGTACCGCGAAGGCGGGCATCAGTTTCCTGTCGTCGCAAAAACGCTTGCCGACGAAAAACGTGAGGGCGGCTTTGACGGCGAGGTGGTTTGCGAGGCGGTCGAGAGCAAAAGTGATCTACTAAAAGTTTTCGCGGAGGCCAAATCTCGCCGTAAACAGATCAAAGAATTTCATTTTATCGGCCACTCGGGAATATATGGCCCGATGTTCGGGACCATTGCGTTTCCCGAACAGTTTTCGCCGTACGAATGGGAGAAAATGGAAATACCGTTTGCCGATGACGCTCTGGCTTATTTTCATTGCTGCCGCTCCGCACGATGGTTCGCCCCGTTTTTTGCACGCGTGTTTAACGTAAAAGCGTACGGGTTTTTCTGGTACACCACGTTTTCTAAACGCAAAACGAAATATCGATCCGCCGGTTCGAATGGTGACGCTCCAAAGCTTTACACAATTGGATGCAAAGGCCGAAAATCGCATGGATATTTAGCATCAGTGCAGAAACGGCTTGGATTAATGCCCGCCGAAACAATGAAGGCATTCGAGCCGCAGCCGCCGTGGGGCGATACGTCGTACGATCATGTGGCTGAGCTTTATGATGCCGCGTTTGCCGACATTCGCGTCCGTCAGGATGAATGGACATGGCTGAACGATCATCTGCCGACGGGCGAGCTCGATGTGCTGGATATCGGCTGCGGAAACGGAGCGTTGCTAAATGCGTTGAGCGATAAGATCAAAAGCGGCAATGGCGTTGACGAATCTGCAGCGATCATCGAACGTGCGAAGATCAAGAACGCTGGCAATCCGAATCTGAGTTTTCAGAAAATCAGTGGGCCGGTGCTGCCGTTCGAAGACGATTCTTTTGAGGTCGTGATATCGCTGATGTCGTTTCGTTACCTCGATTGGGACCCGCTCTTGCAGGAAATCAAACGCGTAACGAAACCCGGCGGCAAGTTTCTAGTTATTGATATGGTTACTGTTCCCGTTAAAGCCTCGGAATATCCGCGGCTGTTGTCGGACAAATTCCACACCATCTTCGAGCAAAAACGAAACGCGGCTTTCAATGCGAATCTGCAAAGGCTGGTCTCGCATCCGGATTGGAAAAAGATGCTCGAATACAACCCGATCCGCTCTGAACACGAGATGAAATGGTATCTCGAAAGCCGCTTTCCCGGCCGGAAAATGCAGATACTAAACATGGCGTGGAACTCCCGAATCGTCGCGTTCGACTCCGGTCCGGCCGAGAACGGCGTGGACGCAAAACTCTCGTACCCGTAAGAGTTTTTTACCCGCGAAATACGCGAAAGGACGCAAAAAAATCTTTTCTTACATTTCGCGTCCTTTCGCGTATTTTCGCGGGCTAACAAATCTTAGATGGCAACAAAAGGACAACTCGCGATAATCGACTGGGGCATCGGCGGTATCGGCGTTTACAAGCTGGTAAAAGAACGCCGCCCTGAGACTTCGATCGTTTATTTTTCCGACACCGGTGCGACGCCCTATGGCAAGATGTCGCGGCCGGAGCTTGTATCAAGGTTGAACGCTGTGATTGAAATGCTCAAGTCGAAAGGCGTTACGCACTTGGTCATCGCCTGCAACGCGGCGAGCACCGCAATTCCCTTTCTAAATTCCGACGGCGTTGAGATAGAAGGTGTAATAGAAAGTGCCGTCGCGATGGCGGTAAAATCGAAGACGGAAAGGCTCGGACTGATTGGCGGGCGCCGCACGGTTTTATCGGGCGTCTATAGTAATGCTCTGACCGCCCGTGGAATCAAGGTCGAACAGCGGATTGCGCAGCCGCTGTCCGCACTTATCGAAAGCGGCGACATTTCGTCTGATACGCTTCGCGAAGAATGCAGCCGAATTCTTTCGCCGCTGCGAAACTGCTCGCACATCCTGCTTGCATGCACGCACTACCCTGCGGTCGCGGATGTGATGAAGGATTTCGTCTCGCCGCAAACGATCTTCCTCGACCCAGCCGCCGAACTCGTCAAACGAATAGCCAATTGGAAGTTGCCGGTCAGGGGAGATGACCGTTTCCTGACGACCGGCGATGCTCAACAAATGAAAAATGCTGCTTGGCGGGCTTTCAATTATAGGATCAAAAGTGCGAGGATTATAAGCGTTTGAAGGCATCTGCCGGATGATCGAAACAACTAAGCTGATTTCTTAATACTAAGACAACAAAATTATGAAAACAAGAATATATACACTCTTGCTGCCCACAATGGCTGCATTGGCATTCGTCCTGACGGCCCCGATCTCAGGTTGGGCACAGGAAAGCCCTTCCGCAAAGGCAGCTCGCCTGATGAATGATTCGGGCTTCACTTACACCAAGGCATCGGATGCTGTTTGGACGGTGCAATTCGAAGGAAAGTCGCTGAAAAACATCACGGTGATAGCATCGGTCGGCGATAACGTCATGATTCTGTTTGCCATCGTTGCCGAGAAGAAGAACGTGAAGGCCACCCCTGCAATGATGAAGAAATTGCTGGGTCTCAATGAAGAACTGGACAGGGTAAAAATAGGTATCGACAAAGAAGGCGACGTATTCGTGAGAATCGATCTGAGCATAAGAATTCTGGACAAACAGGAATTGAAGGAAAATCTCGACCAGGCAGCGGCCGCGGCGAACGACGTTTTCGCAGCATTGAAACCGTTTTTGATAGCAACGAAGTAGTGTCCAGGTTCCCGGAATGGAAAACGGCGGCGGCCGGCGTCCTGTTCGTTTATACCTATCTCGGCGACGGATATTTTAAGCCGCCGGAGTTCCCCTCGGTCATTCGTCTATTACAACCACGCTCGTTTCAAGTTTTTACAGCAGACCGCCGTTCAAAACGCCTACGCCGCCTGCGATCAGCTGACCTTTAGAGCC
>JAYSON010000269.1:0-26052 GCA_043722725.1 Chloracidobacterium sp. | reverse complement strand
GAAGCCGCTCTGAAGGTCTGGATCGCGCTTCGTGCCGAACAGAAACTTTCCAAAGGCAAAAAGTCAAAGAAACTCTTGAAATTGACTCGGCAAACTGCCCGGCAACGACTTGAAATTGCTCAAGAGATTAAGAATCTCAATCTCACCGAGCACTCGATGCAGGTAATGATCGGTTCGATTCGAAAGGTTGTCGTTGAGGAGATTCAGAAAGCCGAACGGACGATCCGAAAGTCCGAGGAGCGCCTTGATAAAAAGCCCGCCGCGCCTGAGAAAAAAGAGCTTAACGCGAAAATAAGCGAAGCGAAACAGTCGCTAGTTGAGATCGAAGAGAAGTTTCACCTTCCGCCGGTTGAGATAAAACGCTCGTTTCAGACGATCAGTGTTGGTGAATTTGAAACCAATAAGGCAAAACGCGAGTTGGTTGAGGCGAATCTACGTCTTGTCGTTTCGATTGCCAAAAAATATACAAACCGCGGTCTGCAGTTCCTTGATCTGATCCAGGAAGGCAACATCGGTTTGATGAAGGCGGTCGATAAATTCGAATGGCGCCGCGGCTACAAATTCTCGACCTATGCGACCTGGTGGATCCGCCAGGCGATTACACGAGCCATCGCCGATCAGGCCCGTACTATACGAATTCCGGTTCACATGATCGAAACGATCAACAAGCTCATCCGCACGTCACGTCTGCTTGTGCAGGAACTCGGACGCGAACCGACGAGCGAAGAGATCGCAAAACGGATGGATATTCCGGTTTCAAAGGTGCGGAAAGTGTTGAAGATCGCCCAAGAGCCGATCTCGCTCGAAACGCCAATTGGCGAAGAGGAAGATTCACATCTCGGTGATTTTATCGAGGACAAATCGATCTTAAACCCGGCGGAATCCGTCACGTTTTCTAATTTGCGTGAAATTACCGACGAGGTCCTGGCAACGCTCACGCCGCGTGAAGAAAAGGTCATCAAGATGCGTTTCGGCCTCGGAAACACCGGCTCCGAACACACGCTCGAAGAGGTCGGCCAGCATTTTGCCGTTACGCGTGAACGTATTCGTCAGATCGAAGCCAAGGCGCTTCGAAAGCTGCGACACCCGTCGCGTTCGCGGAGACTAAAGGCGTTTTTAGAAGGTAAACAATAAGTTCAGAGTTTCAACTTTTGTTGCCCCTCACACCGGCGGAAGAAAACTAAAGTTGGCACCTGCTTTTGCGGTCTTCGATGGCATTTTGCGCTTCGGGACCACAACTATTTTAAATAATATGCCGTTCTCGAACCAAATCTTCTGGATGTTGATTCTCTCGATAGTCGTCGCCTCAATTGCGTGGACGGTCACTCAGGAAGAGATTTTCAGTGAGTGGCGTGAGGTATTCGAGAAAAAGAGCAAAACCGCCAAAAACATTCTCGTACGTAAGTTTTTCTACGTTTTCACCTGCGAATATTGCTTTAGCCATTGGGTTACGATTCTCATTCTCATCCTCACGGGTTTTAAGGTTTTGATTGACGATTGGCGGGGCTACATCCTGGCTTTCTTCCTGCTTCCTTGGCTGGCAAATCAATGGATGAGCATTTACCGGCGGCTTCGCGTCGGGATCAAGCACGAAAATCTGCTGGCCAAAGAAGTCGAGGAAAAGATCGACGCTTCCTAATCATTTTCAAAGCGTGGTCCCATTAGTTCGCCAACTTTTGATTTGCGCTAGCGAATAGAGTCTCAGCCTCGGCAATAGCTTCGTCGAGACTGTTGATCTTACTGTCAAGTTGCATTTCGTAAACTGCGTCGAGAATCTTCTTGAATTCGGGTGACGGAGCCAGGCCCAATTCGATAAGATGTCTGCCCATCAGGATCGGTTCCGGAGCTTTTCGCTCGATCTGCAGTTCGCGGACTTTTTGAATGAACCATTCCTGTGCCTCCGAACCAAACCATTTTTCTTTCGGGAGCCATTCTGGATTGCGGCCAAGCGAATCAGCCTTTGCGACCCTATACAGAAGATCGGGCTCTACCTTGCGGGCCAAACGGCGAAAAGCACCGTCGCCGACGGGCGATTTCGCTTTGTAATACTCGCCCGGCTTCAAATGATAACGGACGAGTTGGACGATCTGGTTCCGCACATCGAAACTATTCAAAGTAAACACGCCGAGCGTGTCGAGAAACGTCAGCGTCGGATTAACACCTGCTTCGTCGTGGCCGCGTGAACGAGTTCGTCCGTCGATGAATTCGGTCGTTGGCGGCTTTCCAAAATCGTGAGCAAGAGCACCGAGCATCACCGCGACCTGCCGTTCGTATGGCAGATCATCGATCAATTTGCGGGCTTCGTTAGCAACCATCAGCGTGTGAACATCAACATCGCCTTCGGGATGCCATTCCGGTTCCTGCGGAACGCCGACCAAAGCTTTCATCTCAGGAAAAAGTTGATCGACAACGCCGAGATCGTATAGCCATTTCAAGCCGATCGACGGCTTCTGTGATTTTAACAGCAATTTTTCAAGCTCGCCCCAAATGCGTTCTTTGGGAAGATCGGTGACATCGATCGTTTTGCACATCTCCGCCGTTTCGGGCGCAATATCAAACTCAAATCGAGCCGCAAACTGCGCCGCACGTAAAACCCGAAGCGAGTCTTCGGCAAAGGTATCCGACGACACATGCCGGAGAACCTTTTTTTCAATGTCGGCCCGTCCGTCAAACGGATCGATAATCTCGTCGGTCAACGGATCTTTGAGTATGGCATTGACGGTAAAATCGCGACGCGAACAGGCCTGCTCGAATGACATCTCCGGGTCGCCTTCGACAACAAAACCCTTATGCCCTTTTGATACTTTTCGCTCTCGCCGTGGTATCGAAACATCCAGGTCGTTTCCCAACTTGTAAACCGTGAACGCCTCTCCGACAACATTCACATCGCCAAGCGAATCAAGAATTTCCCGCAATTTTTCCGGCGCGATGCCGTAAACCTCGACATCCCGGTCCTTCGGCCGGGCGCCCATCAACTCGTCGCGCACGCATCCGCCTACAAGGATGGCCCGCCCGCCTGCGTTGCGGACAGTTTCGGCCAAATTGACAACTTTATCCGGCAAACTCATTGCAAAAGACTAAACAGGATATGCAGAATAGACAAGATTCGGAAATGGTATCCTGCCTATCCTGTCTCGATAACCTAAACCATGCGCCTTCGTAAATACTCGCTAAGCTGTTCAAGGTTAATACGTTCCTGCTCCCACGTATCGCGATCCCGGACTGTCACCGCATTGTCTTCAAGCGTTTCGTGATCAACGGTTATACAGAATGGCGTACCGATCTCATCTTGCCTGGCGTAGAGCTTGCCGATTCCGCCGGTGTCGTCGTAAACGGCCCGCATTGATTGTTGTAAATCTTTCTTCAGCTTCTTCGCTAATTCGACAATTTCCGGTTTATTTTTGGCAAGGGGCAAAACAGCGACCTTGATCGGCGCCAGTTCCGGTGTCAGCTTTAATATCACGCGTGTCTCGCCCTTATCGTTCGTTTTCTCGGTATACGCATCCATCATTACGGCGAGCAGCGTTCGGTTCACTCCGATGGCCGGCTCGATAACGTAGGGATAGAACCGCTCTTTCGTTGCTTCGTCAAAATACGACAGATCTTCGGTCGAATCCGGATTGATGCGTTTGCCTTCGGAATCCTCAGGCTTTTTCGAATGAACGCGTAGGTCGTAATTCGTCCGATTCGCAATTCCCATCAGTTCGTCCCACTGCTTCTCTTCATCGTCGCGTTCGGGAAAATAGCGGTACATAATATCGACCGTCCGCTCCGCGTAATGAGCCAACTCTTCATTGTTCTGTTCGTACAATTGGAGATTAGCCGCCGAAATACCAAGCGAACCGATCCATTGTTGAAACCCGTCTATCCATTCCTGATGCAGCCTCGGAGCGTCCTCAGCCCGGCAGAAATATTCCATCTCCATCTGCTCGAATTCGCGGGTGCGGAAAATGAAGTTTCCCGGCGTCACCTCATTACGAAAAGCTTTACCGATCTGCGCAATCCCAAACGGGAGTTTACGCCGCGATGTATTCAACACGTTGGCAAAATTGATAAAGATACCTTGCGCCGTCTCTGGTCGGAGGTATGCCAAAGCCATCGGGTCGTCGTCTGCTGAAACTGCTCCGATTGTAGTTCGGAACATCAAGTTGAACGGCCGCGAATCCGTCAGGTTTTTCGAGCCGCAGTTCGAACAGATATGCTTGCCGTCGGCCGGATCGACGTCAAGCTTATCTTCTCGTAAACGCGAATTACAGTCGCGGCAATCGACCAGAGGGTCGCTGAACGTCGTTTCATGGCCCGAATATTTCCATACATTTCGGTTCTGGATTATCGATGAATCGAGTCCCTCAATATCATCGCGTTCGTAAACAAGCCAGTTCCACCAGCTCCGCTTAATGTTATTTGCCAGTTCGACGCCTAACGAGCCATAATCCCATGACGAGCCCAGTCCGCCATAAATGTCGGAAGCGGGAAAAACAAAACCGCGGCGTTTTGAGAGAGAGACGATAGTTTCGATATTTGGTGCAGACATAGTTAGTTGTCAGAATTAGAACTCAAATCACGCATCTGAGTCCGAGATGTTTTTCGAAAGGAATAAAATCGCTGTCGTTGTGAAGCAATTCAAGCTTGTCCGTAATACATCGGGTGGCTATAAGAGAATCGATCGTCTTTCGGATGGTGTATCCGCGTTCCCGAAGAAGCCGAAAATTTCTCGCCGCTTGAACTGACAAATGATACCCGCCCAACCGCGCGACATGTAAAGTTTTAAAGAGTTCGAGGGCTTTCGTAAATTCTTTTTCAACCGCAAATCCTTGAAGCACTTCCGCCAAAACAAGATCTCCCACGACAAGTTGTCCGCTGCCGAAAAGCGTTTCAAGTTTTTCCGTTTGCAACGTCGCCCGTCCCCGAAAGTAATCGATCCAAACAGTCGAATCAACGAAAATCACCGGTCTAACCTCATTTCTTCAAGATCGCCTTGCCAATCGATCTTTCCACGGAGTTCTCTAAACCCAGTTTGTTTCTCCAATTTGAGGAGCGTCTGCAATGCCAGTTCAACCGCTTCGCGCTTTGTTTTCAAGCCTGTGACCTTCAAAGTATCCTTCATCAGCTTATCGTCAATTTCAATATTTGTTCGCATAATGTGTATAATCTGCCACTTCTATACACATGCTATCGCCGCTAGTGTGAAAAGTCAATAAAGCAAAAAGGACGACCGAAGCCGTCCATTTCAGGTATTAACTTCGCCAAACGTTTAGGCTATTCTTCTCCGCCACTGCTTGCCTTGGCCTTTTCTTCTTCAGCCAAAATGGCCTTGCGGGAAAGCTTGACCTTGTTGCCTTCCTTGCCGATGCACTTGACCAGAATCTGCTGGCCTTCTTTGAGTTCGTCGCGGACGTCTTTTACACGCCGGTCCGAAATTTCAGATATGTGCAGCAGGCCGTCGAGGCCCGGAAGGATCTCAACGAAGGCTCCGAAATCCACGATACGCGAGACGGTTCCCATATAGGTTTCGCCGATTTCTGCTTCTGCCGTAAGTGCCTTGATGCGGGCAACAGCCAATTGAGCGGCTTCACCGTCAGCGGTTGCGATGAGAACGGTTCCGTCGTCGGAAATGTCGATCTTTGCTCCTGTTTCTTCGGTGATTGAACGAATCATCTTACCACCCGGCCCGATAACGTCGCGGATCTTGTCCGGCGAGATCATAAGAGTGATGATACGCGGAGCGTACGGCGAAATCTCTTCGCGAGGTTTGGCGATCGCCTTTTCCATGATGTCCAGAATATGCAGCCGGCCCTTTCGTGCCTGCTCTAAGGCTTCCTGAAGAATCATCGCGTTGATGCCCGCGACCTTGATGTCCATCTGCAAAGCAGTGATACCTTCGGTCGTACCGGTCACCTTAAAGTCCATATCGCCGTAGTGGTCTTCGGCACCGGCGATATCGGAGAGGATCGCGTAACGATTTCCTTCCATCACCAATCCCATTGCCACGCCCGCGACCGGTCGCTTGATCGGAACACCCGCATCCATAAGGCTCAGACAGCCGCCGCAAACCGATGCCATCGATGAGGAGCCGTTGGATTCCGTAATTTCGGAAACTACGCGAAGTGTATAAGGAAAATCGTTATCATCGGGAAGAACAGCTTCGATAGCGCGTCTTGCGAGGTTACCATGGCCTGTCTCGCGTCTCGACGTTCCGCCAAAGCGGCCCGCTTCTCCGACCGAATACGGCGGGAAATTGTAATGCAGCATAAACCGCCGATCAATCGTACCTTTCTCCAGGTCATCCATGAACTGCCCATCCACTTTCGTGCCGAGCGTTGTAGTGACGATGGCCTGTGTCTCGCCGCGTGTGAACAGGGCCGAGCCGTGTACGCGCGGAAGCCAACCGATCTCGCAGGTGATCGGGCGGATCTCCGAGAATTTACGTCCATCCGGACGGCGGCGATTGCCGAGCATGTCCTCGCGGAAAATCTTTTCTTTGAGCTTGCCGAAGGCCTTGCCCGCTGTCCCACGAGCACCCGGATCGCTTTCAGGATAGCTTTCGACGACCTCTTTCTTTAGAGCATCGAGTCCGGCGTAAACCGCTATTTTGTCGCGTCCGGTCGAATCGAGGGCCGTACGAAGCTTGTCCGTCCAGGTCTTTTCAACATCAGCAACGATATGCTCGTCAAGCGAAGCAACGACAAACTCGCGCTTCTTAATATTCAACGCCTTGCCCAGTTCCTTCTGCCATAAACAGAGACGTTTGATCTCTTTATGCGCGAGCATCAAAGCCTCGACAACAATGCTTTCGGCAACCTCCTTAGCTTCGGCCTCAACCATTACAACTGCCTCTTCCGTACCGGCAACGATCAGATTCAGCTGCGATTCGCGGCGCTCGTCATATGTCGGATTGATCAGATATTTTCCATCGATCAAGCCGATACGCACGCCCGCGATCGGATTTTCGAAAGGGATATCCGATAAGTAAAGAGCCATCGAGGCACCAGTAATCGTGATAACGTCCGGATCGTTTTCCGTGTCGGCAGAGATCACGCTGCCGACGATCTGCGTTTCAAAACGGTATCCGTCAGCAAACAGCGGACGGACCGGACGGTCGATCAAGCGGCATGTGAGAACTTCTTTTTCGCTCGGACGGCCTTCGCGCCTAAAGTAATTTCCGGGAATTCGTCCGGCCGAGTAGCTTGCTTCTCTGTATTCAACGGTCAATGGAAAAAAGTCGAGTCCTTCTCTCGCTGTTCGTGCACTGACGGCCGTGACCAGAATCATCGTGTCGCCGTATCGGATAACAACCGAACCATCGGCTTGCTTGGCGACCTTTCCTGTTTCGACGATCAAATCTTTTGTTCCTAATTTGATCGACTCTTTCAAATATTTTTTTGTCATTTCTTATCCTCTAAAAACAAAAACGGCAGATGCTGTTTCGTGAAGCACTGCCGTTCCCGGAAATTTCTTTCTTTTGTATGATCGGTTCTCTTTTGCATGTGGCCCATTCGCTGTCACGTTCAGCAGCCGCCGACAAATTCTTCGTGAGAACTTCTTTTCTGATGGCCGAAGCAGCCATTTCGAGTTTTAGAGTTGCAGAGTTTCGGCAGTACGCAGAGATAAAAAACTCGTTTTCCCACTATTAAGCTCCGCAACTCTGTAACTCTCTAACTCCGTAACTCTCTACCTTCTTAGTCCCAATTTCTTGATTATCCCGTGATATTCGTTAATATCGCCGCGCTTTAGATAATCCAGCAGCTTACGCCTGCGGGAGACCATTTTAAGCAAGCCTCTGCGGGAATGATTGTCCTTCTTGTGAATCTTGAAATGCTCCGTCAGCTCGTTGATACGCTGGGTCAGTAGTGCAACTTGCACCTGCGACGAACCCGTATCTGATGCGTGTACCTTGTAGTCGCCTACTATCTTTTCTTTTAACTCTTTAACTGTTGCCATAAAAACGCTAACTTAAAATAGTCACTCCTTGCTCGCAGTAACTTCACCGAATTTACCGGTGATAACCGCGAAATTTAATTTACTTCCGATCTAACAAATTTGAAGGTTAAATCTTTTCAAATACTACACAATTAAGCCCGAATTATCAATCCGTCAGCCCGTTAAACACTGGCGATTTTCGCTAGCGCGGAAATTTCTTCGCCTTTGACGTTTTTGCGGAAAACCTTGTGACCTTGGCGTAAAAAAAACGGACCGCAAAGATCGCAAAGCTGGAAGACGCGAAGTTCGCGAAGGTCCAATGCGATATTTTCAAGTTAAATCGACATCTCAAACTCTTCCATGAACTTTGTCGAGAAATCGCCTCGTTGAAATCTCTCGTCGGCCATTATCTTTTTGTGAAGCGGAATCGTCGTCTTTATGCCTTCGACGACCATCATGTCCAACGCTCTCTGCATTCTGCTAATCGCGAGTTCTCGAGTGCGTGCGTGCACGATCAATTTAGCGATCATCGAATCATAGTACGGCGGAACGACGTAGCCGGGATAAACGGCCGTATCGACACGTACGCCCGGACCTCCGGGAATGTTGAACGCGGTGATCTTGCCCGGGCTCGGAACAAACGTTTTCGGATCTTCCGCATTGATGCGGCATTCGATCGCGTGTCCAACGATTTGAACATCTTCCTGCTTGTACTGTAGGTCTTCGCCCGATGCGATCCGGATCTGATTTCGCACAATGTCGGCGAGCGTGACCATCTCGGTAACCGGATGCTCGACCTGAATACGGGTATTCATTTCCATAAAATAGAAACTGCCGTCTTCATCAAGCAAAAATTCGAAAGTTCCCGCACTTGAATAACCAATGTCTTCGCACGCCTTGACCGCTACCGCACCCATTTTCTCTCGCTGTTCTTTGGTTATTACCGGCGATGGAGCTTCTTCGAGAAGCTTTTGATGCCGCCGCTGGATAGTGCATTCCCGTTCGCCAAGATGGATGCAATTGCCGTGTTCATCGGCCAAAACCTGAATCTCGATGTGCCGCGGGCGTTCAATGTAACGCTCGATATAAACGGCTCCATTTTTAAAAGCGGCAAGGGCTTCGCTCTGGGCCAATTCGAGTTGGCTTTCGAGTTCGTCTTCGCTGCGGACGATCCGCATTCCGCGTCCGCCGCCTCCGGCAGATGCTTTTACGATTATCGGAAAACCGATTTCTATAGCGAGTTTCTTTGCTTCTTCAATCGATTCGATCGCGTTCGGGCTGCCGGGCAGGACGGGAACGCCAGCGGCGGCCATCGTCCGCCGCGCCTCGACCTTATCGCCCATCATTGCGATTACATCAGCCCTCGGCCCAATAAATTTAATATTGCAGTCCTCGCAGATTTTCGCGAATGTGGGTGATTCCGCGAGAAAACCATAACCGGGATGGATAGCGTCAACATTCGTAATTTCCGCCGCACTGATGATCGATGGGATATTGAGATAACTCTGAGCAGACGGTGGCGGCCCTATGCAGATCGCCTCGTCCGCGTATCGTACATGAAGAGCTTCGCGGTCCGCTTCCGAATGCACGGCGACCGTCTTGATGCCCATTTCCTTACAAGTCCAGATGATCCGGTTTGCGATCTCACCTCGATTTGCGATCAGGATTTTGCGAATTTCGCGCGTCTGCATAAAAAATTCAGCCACTGAGGACGCAGAGAAAAGAAAATTCAACCACAGATACACACGGATGAACACATATACGATTCAATATCGGTTTATTATCAGTGTTTATCCGTGTCCATATGTGGACGATTTCCGCTCTGTGTCCTCGGTGGCTAATCTTATTTCCTTATTCCGAAAAGCGGTTGGCCGTATTCGACCGGCTGACCGTTCTCTACGTAGATCTTCACAACCTCGCCCGAAGTTTCGGCTTCGATCTCATTCATCAGCTTCATCGCCTCAACAATACAGACTATAGAAGTTTCGGAAACCTTGCTTCCTTCCTTCACATACGGCTCCTTATCGGGGCCGGCTGAACGATAGAACGTGCCGACGATCGGGGATGTGATCTTGAAAAGTTCTTCCTCGACGGGAGCAGCGGGCTCAGGCGGAGCCGTCGAACCAGCCGCGGGTGCGACCTGAACCGGAGCGGCGGGCGCGTAGGACATGGGCTGATATTGCTGAAACGGAGCAGCAGTCGCTTTGCTTAGGCGAACGCGGATATTCTCGTTCTCGAACTCAAAATCCGTGAATCCATGCTCATTGACGAGTTCCGCTAATTCGCGAAGCTCGTCCATGTTGAGCGAGGCCTCAAGCGAAGATTTAGCCTTTTTGCCGCCACGCTCGGCATTTTTTGTGGTGTCCGGTTTCTCTTTTTCCATTGCCTTCGCAGAAGCTGTATTTTCACTCATCGCGCTTCTCCTAATAAAAAGAGACTAGCTTTTCGCCGCTAACTCACGAGGGTTATCGACCAATTCGATAACTGCCAGCTCTGCATTGTCGCCAATGCGCCGACCGACCTTGATGATCCTAGTGTAACCGCCATTGCGGTCTTTGTAACGAGCACCTAACTCGCTAAACAGACGCTGAACGGCTTTTACGCCTGCGGTTCTTTCGATCGGCTCCTTTTCCTCGCCCTTCTTGCCGCGGAATTTGCTCTGCTCCGCCTTGAAAGTGCTGTTGCCCGCGTGGAAAAATCGAGCCGCCTGCCTGCGAAGGTGAACTTCCTTAATTTTTGCGTCGTCACCGGTCAAACTTTGGGCTTTGCGCGCCAGCGTTATCGCCTTTTCAACGAAAGGCCGCAGTTCCTTTGCCTTCGGAACAGTGGTTACAATATGCTCTTTTTCGGCATTTATCAAAGACGTAGCGAGGTTGCGAAGCAGAGATATCCGATGCTCGGTGGTACGGCCCAATTTGCGATGTGCTTTTAAATGTCTCATAAAAAAGTCAAGAGTCTGGAGTCATGAGTCGTGATTCGGAAAAGCGGTCTGCCCTCAACTCTCGACTTCTCGACTCTAGACTAAATTTAATCTAAGTCTCGTCCGCCCGATCCCGGGATCGGATTTCCTTGCTCATCAAAATCCATTCCAAAATCGAGGCCCATGCCGTGCAGCAAGTCCTTGATCTCAGTCAGTGATTTCTTTCCAAAATTCTTCGTGTTCAGCATGTCTTTTTCGCTTCGGCGTATAAGATCGCGAATTGAACGTATATCTGCATTCTTCAAGCAGTTATACGAACGGACCGAAAGCTCCAGTTCGTCAACCGGCTTGTCGAGCAGATCGTTTCGCATCAATGGCGGCCGTGCGATGTCTTCGTATTTATATTCTTCTTCTTCTTCTTCGAAATTGATGAAGATCGACATGTGGTCCTTCACCAGCTTTGCCGCCAGGCCGATCGAATCTTCCGGTTTGACCGAACCGTCGGTCCAAACCTCTATTGTCAACTTGTCAAATTCCGTATTCGAACCCTGTCTTGTTTTATCGACGTTGTAATTAACTTTCTTGATCGGCGTGTGAACCGAATCGATCGGGATATAACCGACCGACAGATCCTCGTCGTTATTAAACTCAGCGGAAACGTAACCGCGGCCACGCTTCAGACGCATCTCGACATTGAACGAACCCGACCCGCTGATCGTCGCAATATGGATATCCGAATCGAGGACCTCAACGTCTCCGTCGCCTTCGATATCCGCGCTTGTTACTTCGCCGGCGCCTTTTTTGCTGATCGTGAGTGTTTTCGGCCCGGTGCCGTGAAGCAAAAACGGTACCTGTTTCAGATTCAAGATCACATCTGTCGCATCTTCAACTACACCTTTTATCGACGAAAATTCGTGCTCCACACCTTCGATCTTCACCGCCGTGATCGCGGCGCCTTCGATTGCGGAAAGAAGCGCTCTGCGAATCGAGTTACCGATCGTAGTGCCGAAGCCGCGTTCAAACGGCTGTGCATAGAATTTACCGTAGCGCTCGGTCAGAGTCTCGGTTTCAACGTTCAAACGCCCCGGCATTTGGAAATCCGTCCAATTATTGCTTTGTGTCATATATGTTCTTTTAAAAGTCCTGCGAGTTTGGCTTTGTCCCCGGGCCACGATAGCAAGAACGAACTCTCTGGACCCGGCTACTTCAGCCAACTTTGTTATAACTACTTACTGTAAAGCTCTACGATTAACTGCTCGTTGATATTTGCGTCGATGTCGGTGCGCGTCGGCAAAGCCGAGATGGCAACGCTGAGGTCTCTGCCGCCAGGAGCTATCCAACCCGGACGTCCACGGCCCGCGGCTGTCTGCCATGCACCCTCAACGTGTGAATTCTTGTGGCTCTTATCCTTCACTGTGATTGCGTCGCCGACCTTCACCTGGAACGACGGGATGTCAACTTTCTTGCCGTTGACTTCGATGTGTCCGTGATTGACAAGTTGCCGCGCCTGGCGTCGTGACGTGGAAAAACCCGCGCGGTAAACGACATTGTCCAGACGCTTTTCAAGCATGAACAAGAGGTTTTCACCCGTAACGCCTTTCTGTGCCCTGGCTTTTTCGAAATAATTACGAAATTGTTTTTCGAGTACAAAGTAAATCCGCTTTACTTTCTGTTTTTCGCGGAGCTGCTGACCGTAGCCGGCCAACATTTTGCGCCTTGCGGCCCCGTGTTGTCCCGGCGGATTGGTTCCGCGTTTTTCGATCGCGCACGACGGCTTGAAACACCTGTCGCCCTTCAAAAATAACTTTCCACCTTCGCGGCGGCACAATCTGCACACCGCATCTCTATATCTAGCCATTTACTTCTATGCCTCCGAAGTAATATGCGACCTACGCAATCACTTTGTTTTTTCGGAAAAGTTTACAGAAAGCGAAAGCTTCCCTTCATCCTTTCGATAGTTTCTAAAAATTCCAAATTCCACATGCCAGATTCCAAATTGTCGTCGATTTCAAATCTGAAATCTGGAATTTGGCATCTGGAATTACAACTCAAACACGTCTGCGCTTCGGCGGCCTACAGCCGTTGTGCGGAATCGGAGTAGTGTCGCGGATAGATGTCACGCGGATACCTGCCTGATTGATCGCACGAATTGCCGACTCGCGCCCGCCGCCTGGTCCTTTTACACGAACCTCGACCTCACGCATTCCAGCTTCGACCGCCTTGCGGGCCGCTTCCGATGCCGCCTGCTGTGCGGCAAACGGAGTTCCCTTTCGCGAACCTCTAAAGCCTCTCGCACCGGACGATGACTGCGCAATCAAATTACCCTGCGTGTCCGTAATTGAGATAAGCGTGTTATTGAAGGAAGCGGCAATATGAACTATCCCAAGCGGAATATTCTTGCGCTCTTTCTTCTTAAAAGTTTTCTTCTTTGCTGGTGCTTTTGCCATGATTTTAATTTCAGATTCCGAATTCCAAATTCCAGATTGTTAGTTCCTAATTTGGAATCTGGAATCTGAAATATGAAATTTTTATTTCTTGCCTGGTGCCTTCTTTTTGGCGACAGCTGCTTTACGCGGCCCCTTTCGTGTTCGTGCGTTGGTCGATGTTCGCTGGCCCCGCACAGGAAGGCCCCTGCGGTGACGCAAG
Organism: Chloracidobacterium sp.; assembly: GCA_043722725.1. Classification (GTDB taxonomy): domain Bacteria; phylum Acidobacteriota; class Blastocatellia; order Pyrinomonadales; family Pyrinomonadaceae; genus OLB17. The sequence goes on along the minus strand of JAYSON010000269.1, from coordinate 12,566 downwards.
CCGCGATAGCAGCCGATATCCATCAGGCGTTTGATGTCCATCTGTATGCGTTTCCGCAAATCGCCTTCGATGTTACCGCCGGCGTCGAGGATCGCACGGATCTTATTCAGTTCATCTTCGCTCAGATCCTTGATCTTCGCATCGATGCTAATATCCGCTTCACCCAGAAGGGCAGTGGCGCGGGACTTTCCTACGCCGTAAATATAAGTCAAACCGATCTGTGCCCTCTTATTGGGCGGCAAGTCAACTCCTGCTACACGAGCCATAATTCTCCTAGATTTCTAATTCCAGATTCCAGATTCCAAATTCCAGATTTCCGAAGTTCCAATTTGGAGTTTGAAATCTGGAATTCTCAATTCTTATCCTTGTCGCTGTTTATGCTTCGGATTTTCGCAGATCACCCGAACAACGCCTTTTCTATGAATTACCTTGCACTTATCGCACATCTTCTTTACCGAAGGACGAACTTTCATAATATTTCCAGCCTCTACTTATAGCGGTACGTGATCCGTCCACGTTTCAGATCGTACGGCGACAATTCGACCAAAACCTTATCTCCGGGCAGTATGCGAATAAAATTCTTCCGCATTTTACCGGAGATATGGGCGAGAACTTCGTGCTCGTTCCCGTCTACCGCAACCTTGAACATTGCATTCGGCAAAGTCTCCAGCACGGTCGCAGTCACTTCTATCGCTTCTTCCTTGGACATAGTAGCTAAAGCCAACCCGCTGATTAGTTGGACAAACCATAAATATTAACCGTTTTTTTGCCGGTTTTCAAGTTAAGCGGACACGGTTTCGGCCCTGCCCGCTTTAAGTGCCTGTTTTTGCTCTTTGGTAAGTGTTAATATCTCCGGCCCATCGGCGGTCACGGCAAGCGTGTGCTCGGCATGAGCCGACGCTTTTCCGTCCAAAGTAACGACCGTCCATTTATCGGCCAAAGTGCGTGTTTCCTGCGTGCCGAGGTTCAGCATCGGCTCGATCGCAAAGCAATAACCCGCTCGGATCTTTTCCTTCGTACCCTGACGGCCGTAATTAGCGATCTGCGGCGATTCGTGCATCGCCCGCCCGATGCCGTGGCCGGTGTAATCGCGGACAATGCCGTAACCGAACTTTTCGGCATGCTGCTGAACCGCCCAACCTATATCGCCGACACGTTTGTTGACATGACACTGCTCGATTCCAAAGGCCAGACATTCTTCCGTTACGCGGATTAGCTGTTTCAGCTCATCGCTGATTTCACCGACCGGAACCGTTATCGCCGTATCGCCGACAAATCCTTGATAGGTCGCCGCCATGTCGAGCGAAACAATATCGCCAGGGTTTAGCGGATCTTCTTTCGAAAATCCGTGTACGATCTCGTCGTTGACCGAGGCACAGATAGAGTACGGAAAGCCGTGATATCCGATAAAAGTTGGGATCGCACCGGCATCGCGGATCATCTTGTCGGCAGCCCGGTTAAGATCCATCGTCGAAATACCGGGTTTGACCATCACTCGCAAAGCTTCGCGAACCTCGGCGATAAGCTCACCGACAGCGCGCATCTTGTCCAGATCTTTTTGCGACTTCGCGATTATCATTCTCTTCCCAAACAAAACTCTGCCACAATTACTAAAGAATTCGCCGATCTTCGAATTTCGGAACATTTCTTTGAGCCGCTGAACACCATCAGATCAATTTTTCCAGTACGGCGTAAATATCTTCAACTTCGCCGGTTCCATCAATTTTTTTCAGTCGCCCCGAATTCTCGTAATAAACAAGCAGCGGTTTCGTCAGCTCATCGTACGTTTCGAGTCGCACTTTGACCTTTTCTTCGTGGTCGTCCGCACGGTGTTCAAGCTGAGCTTCCGGATGAAAATCGCAAACATTGTCGGCCTTTGACGGTTTCGAATAAATATTATAGATCTCACCGCAAACCGGGCAGCTTCGACGACCCGTCAGCCGTTTCATCAATTCTTCCTTAGGAACATCGATCTCAATCGCCTGAATCTCTTTCCCCTGCTCTTTCGCAAGTTCTTCAAGCTGTTCTGCCTGAACCGCAGTCCGCGGGTAGCCGTCCAAAACGAAAGTGCCGCTCGTATCGTTACGCGATGTCCTGTCCCTCACCATCGCATAGGTGATTTCGTCTGTGACCAACTTCCCAGAGGCCATAATCGCCTGAACTTCTCGAGCCAGTGGAGTATCGAGTGTCTTCATCTCGCGGAACATGTCGCCTGTCGAGATTTGCGGAATCCCGCGTCGCTCGTTTAAAAGCCGGGCTTGAGTTCCTTTTCCGGCTCCCGGGGCTCCGATCAGTACTATTAATTTTGCCATCTGCAATCTAGTGACGCGTAGATTCAAAGACGCGGAGACACGGCGATGCACGCTCCGCGTCTCCGCGTCTATTAGTCACCGCGTCATATTTAATTAGCTGCGGCGCCCGCGCAACCGCGAACCGGCTCCCAAAAAGCCTTCGTAATTTCTCATCACGAGCTGTGCTTCGATCTGAGCAACGGTATCCATGGCAACACCGACGAGGATCAGCAGCGATGTGCCGCCGAAAAAGAATTGATATCCCAGGCCTGTCGGTATCCAGCTCAATCCGGGTGTTGCGGTTAAAAACGCATCTAATGTCTCACCAATGAATGGCAATCGCGCGACCTTAAATCCGCTGAGCAAAACCTGCGGCACAAAAGCCACAAAAGCCAGGTAGATCGCGCCGACAGTCGTCAATCGCGTAAGTATGCCATTCAGATACTCGGCTGTCGGTGCACCCGGACGAATTCCGGCAACAAAGCCGCCATGCTTTCTGAGATTGTCCGCAACCTCGTCGGTATTGAAAACGATCGTTATGTAAAAGAATGTGAACAAAACGATCAGCGAAATGAAAAATAGTTCGTAGTATGGATCGCCGCCGTGGAACTGCTGCATGAAACTGTAAACCTTGCTCCACGTCGAATTCGGATCGGCCGGATCCGGCGGAAAGGCTGAGAACAGAGTCTGCGGCATTGCGAGCACGGAAGAAGCAAAAATAACCGGAATCACGCCGCCCATATTGATCTTGAGCGGTAAGCTAGTCTCCTGTCCCTGAAAAGTCTGACTTCCGACACGTCTGCTGGCGTAGGTTATGCCAATATTCCGCCTGGCCGATTCGACATACACAACAAGCGCGATCAGAGCCACCAAAACCACAACCAGGAAAATGACGCCGAGAGTCTGCATCGGGTCACCACCACGCACACGTTCGGAAACCTGCAGCACACCACGCGGCAGCCCAATAACGATACCTGCGAAAATGAGAAGCGATATCCCATTGCCTACGCCGCGTTCGGTTATCTGCTCACCCAGCCACATGACGAATACCGTTCCGGTCGTCAGGGTAATTACGACCATGGCGGTTGCCCACCAAGTATCGCCGATAATTCCGTTGCGGTTGAGCCAGGTAGCGACAAAAAATGTCTGTACGGCGCAAAGAACTACGGTCAGATAGCGGGTCCATTGATTCAATTTCTGCCGTCCAACCTCACCCTCTTCCTGAATTTTCTTCACTGCGGGCGATAGCACCGGCAGGAGCTGCATGATGATCGAAGCGGTAATGTAAGGCGTTACGCCCAACGCAAAAACCGAGATCGTGCGGAAGTTACCGCCTGAAAAGAGGTCGAGAACACCGAGAAGCGTGCCTGCGACGTCGCTCCAAACCCTTTCAAGCTGAGCTTTGTTAATACCGGGAGCCGTTACATGAGCGCCAAGACGATAGACCGCCAGCAACCCAAGCGTAAAAAGAATACGCGTTCGAAGCTCCGGGACCTTGAACATGTTCTGGACTGCGCTAAAAAACTTCTCCATATAATCTCTCTTATGTTCTTTAGATTGGCCGGGACGCTTATGCTTCGGCTGCTGGAGCCCTGATTATTTGCGTTGCCGCACCGCCAGCCTTTTCTATCTTGTCCTTGGCAGTTTTTGTAAAACGATGGGCCGAGATCTTAAACGCCTTCGACACGTCGCCGTTGCCCAGAATTACAAGGTCATGCTTGGCTTTCTTGATCAAACCGCGGCTGTGCAGAATTTCCGGTGTAACCTCGTCTCCGGCACTAAAGCTGGCTTCGATCTTCGCAAGGCTGATCTCTATCCACTCCTTCTTGAAAATGTTCGTGAAACCACGCTTCGGAAGTCTTCGCTGCAAAGGCATCTGACCACCTTCGAATCCAGGACGGCTGCTGTAACCCGAACGAGACTTCTGGCCTTTATGTCCGCGTCCCGCGGTTTTGCCAAGCCCGGAGCCCGGTCCGCGTCCTACACGCTTCTTCTTATGTGTCGAGCCTTTTGCCGGTTTTAAATTATTTAGTGCTAATGCCATTGCTTTTCCCTCTTCAACCGTAATACAGGCTGCCTAGCCTGTATAGGCAGACTAACAGTCTGCCTAACGTGTTAATCCACAATTCTCAAAAGATGCGGAACCTTTGCAACGATCCCCCGCGTCCCCGGCGAGTCGATACGCGTAACCGTCTGATTTAGCTTGGTAATGCCCAGGTTTCGGACGATCACTTTCTGCTTTTTGGAGTAGCCGATCGTGCTTTTGTAGTATTGGATCTTGATCGTTCCGCCCGTCGTATTTTCTGTTTTCTTTGCCATTGCTTTGTGATTTCAAATTCCAAATTCCAGATTCCACATTGAAAATTAGGAATTTGAAATCTGGAATTTGGAATGTTAGATCAGTTCTTCCACTTGTTTGCCCCGAAGCCGGGCCACTTCGATCGGATCTTTCATTCGGGAAAGCCCGTTGAATGTTGCACGAACAACATTGTGATTGTTATTTGATCCAAGGATCTTAGTACGCACATTATGCACGCCGAGCGATTGCAGAACGGCACGGACGGCACCACCCGCAATAACTCCTGTTCCTTCTGCCGCAGGCTTGAGCAAAACGCGTCCGGCTCCGTATTCACCTATCAGTTCATGCGGAAGCGTTCCGTCGATCAGCGGCACGCGGATAAGATTGTTCTTTGCCGCTTCGACCGCCTTCTTGATCGCGTTCGGCACTTCCTTCGCCTTGCCCGTCCCAAAACCCACGTGACCTGCTTCATCGCCGATGACTACCAATGCCGCGAACGACATATTTTTACCGCCCTTTACGACCTTGGTTACACGATTGATCGATATAAGCTGGTCTTTCAGCAAAAGACCGTTCGGATTTATTCTCTGTTTATGCATTATCCTTAATCTCTTCCTTTCCCGGCTTCTCAGCCGACTCATTCTTGTTCAATCCGGCTTCGCGGGTTGCGTCCAACAACGCTTTTACGCGGCCATGGTAAACGTAGCCACCGCGATCGTAAACTACGGTCGAAACACCGGCCTGAATCGCGCGTTCGGCAATAGCTTTGCCGATCGTCTTGGCTGCTTCGATGTTCCCACCCGTTTTACCGGCCAGAAGCTTCTCAGCGGACGAAGCCGTCGCAAGCGTTTTTCCGCTATCGTCGTCAATCAATTGCGCGTAAATGTGGTTCAAGCTTCGAAAGACCGCAAGACGCGGACGTTCCGCCGAGCCACGCACTTTCTTGCGGATCCGGCTGTGAACCCCGCGACGAATATCTGCTCTACTTTTCTGTGCCATAACTTTAATCCAGATTCCACATTCCAGATTCCAAATTCCAACCAATTTGGAATTTGAAATTTGAGAATTGGAATTATTTACCGGTTTTGCCCGGTTTCAATTTATAAACCTTGTCCGCGTACCGAATACCTTTGCCCTTGTATGCATCAGGTTTGCGAAGCCTGTTCAACTCCGCCGCAACTTGGCCGAGTTTCTGTTTATCGATACCGCTCAATGAGATCGTCAATTGATACTGATTGATGGAGGTCTTGGTATTGACGCGTTCCGTTTTGGCTTCGATTCCGGCTGGCAGGACGTATTCGATCGGGTGCGAGTATCCAAGTGCAAAGACTATCTTGTTGCCCTGCACATCGGCTTTATAACCCACTCCGACGACATCCAGCTCCTTTTTGAACCCTTCAGTCACACCGACAACGGCATTGTTCGCCAAGGCTCGTGCCAACCCGTGAAATGCGGCAATGTCGTCGTTGGCTCTTTCTGCGGTGAGCGTGCCGTCTTCCTGAATGAATTTCACGCCACTCGGAACAGGCGTGTTTAAAGTGCCTTTCGGCCCTTTTACCTCAAGCTGCGCATCGCTGATCGTAACAGTTACACCTGACGGTATTGTGATCGGTTTTTTTCCTACTCGTGACATAATTTTTAGTGAATAGTGAATAGTGAATAGTAAATAGTGAAATCGTTTCTTTAATTTTTCACTTTTCGCTTTTCACTTTTCACTGTCTAATACACTTCCGCCAATATTTCACCGCCGACATTTTCGTTGCGGGCGTTTTTTCCACTCATCAAGCCGCGCGAGGTCGAAACGATATTGATACCGTAACCGCCGAGAACACGCGGGATTTCGCCGGCGCCGACATAGACCCTTCGACCGGGCCGCGAAACTCTCGACAAATGCGTGATCGACGACGTCCCTTTCGAGTCGTACCGGAGAAATACGCGAATCACGTATTTTACACCTTCGCCCTTTGTCGTGAAATTGTTGATGTAGCCTTCCTCTTTCAGGATTCTTGCGACTTCCAGTTTCAGTTTTGAACCGGGCACATCCACGCGCGGATGATTCGCTGCAATTGCATTGCGAACCCGCGTGAGCATATCGGCTATTGGATCTGTCATTACTATTTTACTCCGTCAAATTATTCCAGCTTTCAGATTCCGGATTCCAAATTCCAAAACTAATCTGGAATCTGAAATTTGGAATTTGGAATTTTGCTTACCAGCTCGACTTTACGACTCCGGGTATTTGCCCTTCAAGTGCCAATTCGCGTAATGCGATTCGCGACAAGCCGAACTTTCTTAAGTAACCGCGCGAACGGCCTGATTGCGAGCATCGGTTCCGAACACGTATCGGGCTCGCATCCCGCGGCATCTTCTGAAGCCGAATAACAGCCGCATCGACCTCTTCAGGTGTCGATTTTGGGCTATTGATGATCTTCTTCGATTCCGCCCGGCGACCGGCCCAAAGGGCAACTTTAACTTTCCGCTTGTTGTTCTTAACTACTTTGCTGATCTTTGCCATATTCTTCTATATTCTAGATTTCAAATTCCAGATTCCAGATTGATTTGGAATTTGGAATCTGGAATTTGGATTTACTGTCTAAAAGGCATCCCCATTGACTTCAAAAGCGAGCGGGCTTGGTCGTCGTTTCGAGCCGTCGTTATTATCGAGATGTTCATCCCGCGTGTTTTGTCCACCTTGTTAAAGTCGATCTCCGGGAAGATCAATTGCTCGCGAATACCGAGCGTGTAGTTCCCGCGGCCATCAAAGGCCTTCGCCGAAATACCGCGAAAATCGCGTACACGCGGCAGAGCTATCGAGATCAGCCGGTCGAGAAATTCATACATCCGGTCGCCACGAAGTGTGACCATCGTGCCTATGCTCATGCCCTGACGCAGTTTAAACGCCGCAATCGATTTCTTGGCTTTCGTGATAACGGGCTTTTGACCGGTGACCGATTTCAGTTCTTCAGTCGCGACATCAAGTATCTTGGCGTTGGTGCTTGCTTCACCGAGCCCCATGTTGACTACGATCTTCTCGATCTTCGGGATAGCCATCGGATTCTTGATGTCGAATTCCTTGGCCAGTGCCGGTGCGATCTCTTTTTTATACTTTTCCTTTAATCTTGCCATTGTTTGACCTATCCTCGTTTGGGACCCGCTTCCGAATTCCAAATTCCAGATTGCGAATTCCAAATTGAAGTCGTCTCGGACCTCTTAATCTGGAATCTGAAATTTGGAATTTGAGATTACTTCGCGTTACCAAACCTCAAACCCTATTCCTCAGTTGCTTCCTCTTCTTTATCCTTCTTCGGTTCTTTCTTTCCGAATACCTTAATTATCGGTATTTCCTTGCCGCTTTTCGCAACTCGAACCTTTTTCCCGTCGCGCACCTCATACTTAACCCGTGTCGGCTTCCCGGTTCCGGGATCGACGAGCGCAACGTTCGAAGCACTTACCCACGCTTCTTGTTGTATAATGCCGCCTTCCTGATTCATTTGCGGTACAGGTTTGCGGTGTCGTTTGACAATCATCGCACCCTCAACTTTTACCTTTGCGTTGCGTGCATCAACCTCAATTACTTTGCCGCGGTACGGCTGGCGTTTGCCGGCACTGTCGTAGCGGGCAAATTCCTTGCCGGCGATAAATACGACCTGGTCGCCGCGTTTGATCTTGCTTTTTACTGTTCCTTTCTTTTCCGTTTTCATCTGTTTAATTTATAAGTGAATCAGTGCGGTTTTATGTCTCTTCACTCATCACTCATCACCTAGATAACCTCAGGCGCGAGGCTCACGATCTTCATAAAATTCTTTTCGCGCAATTCTCTGGCAACCGGGCCGAAGACGCGGGTCCCAACTGGCGTTCCGTCATCTTTGATAAGAACCGCTGCGTTTTCGTCAAAGCGAATATAACTGCCGTCTTTGCGGCGGACTTCTTTTCGCGTACGAACGATAACAGCACTGTAAACCTTTCCCTTCTTTGCCGTTCCGTCCGGTGACGCTTCCTTCACGGTCACCTTTATCTTATCGCCAAGTCTTGCGATTTTAGCGGTTGCTCCGCCAATAGGCGCGATCATCTCTACACGCTTCGCACCTGAATTGTCTGCGACCGACAACGAGGTCTGCATCTGAATCATATTTTTTTCCTCGAGAATCGTGAATCGTAATTCGTAATTCGTTTATCTTTCTATTCACGATTCACGATTGACTATTGACGATTCACTATCTCTCTGCTTTCTGAATAATCTCAACCACACGCCATCGCTTACGAGCCGACAGCGGACGGGTTTCGACGATACGGACCTTGTCGCCGATCTTCGATTCCAGTTCATCATGAGCCATAAACTTTTTACGCTTGCGAATATATTTACGGTACACCGGATGTTTCACCAACCGATCGACACGCACCGTTACCGTCTTGGTCATTTTATCTGACGCCACGACCCCGATTTTCTCGGCACGCTTGCCTCTATGAACCGGCTCTTCTCCCGTCGAGCCTGTCACAGCCGAAACGAGGGCAGAGGCCCCGGCCGAAACAGCCCCTGAGACGGTATCGACAGCCGACGCCACAGTTTCAAGAATGCTCTCGACCATTGACGGTTCGCCTGAAGGGTCTGCTTCTACAGTTTTTTTGGCGGATGTTCGCTTTGCCTTCTTTTCAACCGGAATCGCGTCCGCCGGTGCGGCTTCTACTGCTTCGGCAGCATTCGTCTCGCCTGTTTCAACTAATTCTTCGACTTCTTCTTTCTTTTTTGGCATAAAAATTCCAAATTCCAATTCTAAATTCCATATTCCATATTCATTTCCAATTTGGAATCTGGAATCTGGAATCTGCTAATCCATTCAGGCTTTCGCTTTTTTCGCTTCCTCGCCCATTTCACCGATCAAGGTGTAAACACGGGCCAATGTTTTCTTCTCGCGGCGAATGTCGTTGACGGTATTGCCGACACCCAACGTTTTTCTAAACTTCAGACGAAAGAGCGATTCTTTCAGAGCGTCCGCCTGATCCGTTAGTTCCGCGACATTCATATCGCGCAATTGTTCTACCTGTTCCTTGCGTTTCATATTCTAGACGACGCCTCCTTCAAGATCGGCACGGGTGACAAACTTCGTCTTAATCGGAAGCTTTTGTGCCGCAAGCCGAAAAGCCTCTTTAGCCAATTCAAGATCGACACCCTGGATCTCATATAACACACGGCCGGGCTTGACTACCGCGACCCAGTGATCCGGAGCTCCCTTACCACTTCCCATACGTGTTTCAGCCGGTTTTTTCGTAATCGGCTTATCGGGGAACATGCGGATCCAGATCTTGCCCCCGCGCTTTACGTGACGGGTCATCGCGATACGGGCAGCTTCGATCTGGCGGTCTGTTATCCAACCCGCTTCCAATGCTTTTAGTCCGAAGTCACCGAAATCCAGATTCTCGCCGCGCGTCGCTTTTCCGCGCATCCGGCCTTTCATTACCCTTCGGTGCTTGACCTTTTTCGGCATCAACATAACTAAATAACCTCTGTTTACAATCCAAATTCCAGATTTCAAATTCCAGATTTATGACGCCGATCCCAATCTGGAATCTGGAATCTGGAAAGTACAAATAACTACCGGCCGCGATCGTCGCGTCTCGGGCCTCGGTCGCCGCGTCCCCCCCGTCCTGCTCCACGTTCAATCTTGACCTCGTTCACCGGATCGCTCGTCGTTCCGCGAGCCATCGCAGCTTTCGGATCGAGGATCTCACCGCGATAGATCCAAACCTTTACACCTATAATTCCAAATGTCGTCAGAGCTTCGGCAAATCCGTAGTCGATATCGGCTCTCAAAGTATGAAGCGGCAGGCGGCCCTGCAGCGACCACTCCGTTCTCGCGATCTCGGCACCGTTCAGGCGTCCAGCGATCATCACCTTAATTCCCTGTGCACCGAATCTCTGCGATTCTTCCATCGTTTTCTTCATCGCACGGCGGAAGGCAATACGCTTTTCAAGCTGCTGTGCGATCTTCTCGGCCTGAAGCTGAGCGTTCAATTCCGGGTGGCGGATCTCCTGGATCGAGATCAAAACCTCGCGACCCGTCTTCCTCGAAAGATCTTCACGTAGCTTTTCGATCTCTGAACCCTTCCGGCCGATGATAATACCCGGACGCGAGGTGTATATAATGATCTTTAATCGAGTTGCCGCGCGTTCAATATCGATGTGCGAAACGCCGCCGCCGCCAAAACGCTTTTTCAGATCACGCTTCAACTGCAAATCTTCCGCGAGAAACTTGGCAAAGTCGTGCTTGGCAAACCAGTGCGAGTGCCAATCTTTGTTGTATCCGACTCTAAATCCGTAAGGATGAACTTTCTGTCCCATATTTTTTGACTGGAGCGCGAGCATCCTTGCTTGCGTCTGCTGCTTTTACTGCTTCTCGATGTCCTCGTTGATCTTCTGCTGAGCTTCGTCCGCCGGCTGTGTTTCATTAGCCTCCGCCGGTGTCTGCGACTGAACATTCTTTGCATCCGCGACTTCCCCATCGCCCGCTGCATTAACCTCAGCTGCAACTTCATTTGGAGCAGATGTTTCGACAACCTCGGCTGCAGCCTGATCAACTAACGGAGTTTCGACCTCTTCAACCTTGGGCTCGGCGGCTTTCTTGGTTCCCTTCGGAGCGTCAGCCTTCTTGGCGGTCTTTGCAGGAGACTTCGCTATCGGCTCGGTGCCCGCAAGCTTCCTTGCCTCGGCGCGTCTGGCTCTTCCCTCTTCCAACTTCAATTCCTGTTCGGTCTTCGCCTTTTCGTCGCTCGTCACATGTATCGTGATGTGGCAATAGTGACGCTGTTCACGGTATGCACGGCCCTGCGGTGCAGGTCGCATACGGCGGCGGTTCTTGGTCGGGCCCATATCGACAAAACATGTCTTGATCCACAGCCCGTCCGGATCGATCGCAATGTTCTGCTGCTCGGCAAGATACGTCGCGTTGGCGATCGCCGAACTCAAACATTTTGCAATCGGATCGGCGGCACGCTTGTTCGTAAACCTAAGGATCGACAAGGCTCTCGACACATTAACCCCTCGAATCAAATCGATCACGAGTCTCGCTTTACGAGGGCTGCCCTTTAGATATTTTGTTTTTGCTACAGCTTCCATATTCTTAGTGAATAGTGAATCGTGAATCGTAAATAGTGGTTCGTGAATTCTTATCTTTCCATTCACCATTTACGATTGACTATTTACTTTCTTTTTGCCATCTTCTCCGCCTTTGTTCCCGGGTGGCCCTTAAACATACGTGTCGGTGAAAACTCTCCCAACTTGTGGCCGACCATATTTTCCGTAATGAATACGGGAATGTGCCGTTTGCCGTTGTGCACGCCAAAGGTCAAACCGACCATATCCGGCGAGATCGTCGAGCGTCGGGACCAGGTTTTGATCGCGGGCGGCTTCTTTCCGCCATCCAGAATGCGTTGGAGCGTTTTCTGAACGCTCAGATCGATAAACGGTCCTTTCTTTAATGAACGAGGCATAATCTTAATTCCATATTTCAGATTTCAGATTCCAAATTTGAAATTTGGAATGTGGAATTTGAAATTACTTTCTTCTCCGGTCTTTCACGATCATATTGCTCGTGCGTTTATTGCGACGCGTCTTGTAACCACGCGTCGGCTGTCCCCAGGGCGTTACCGGATTACGTCCTCCGGACGTTTTACCTTCACCGCCACCGTGCGGGTGATCGACCGGATTCATCGCGACGCCGCGAACTTTCGGACGTCTACCCATCCATCGCGAACGTCCGGCCTTTCCGAGCGAAACATTCTCGTGCTCGGTGTTGCCGACCTGTCCAACAGTCGCCATGCAGACGACCGGAACCTTGCGAACTTCACCCGAAGGCATTCTCAACTGTGCATAATCGCCTTCTTTAGCAACGATCTGTGCAAAACCACCCGCCGAACGAACCATCTGACCGCCCTTACCTGGACGAAGTTCAATATTGTGAACCTCAGTACCGAGCGGGATA
>JAYSON010000268.1:0-24508 GCA_043722725.1 Chloracidobacterium sp. | reverse complement strand
AGCTTATTTGAGCGCGTATACGTTCCTTCTGCTGTGACATTATGCCCGAACCCGCAGGCTGAACCGCCTTCCTGATTTACGCGGATCGTTCCAGGTTTATCGAACTTTATCGTGATCCTGCAGATTCCAGACTCTTCCGATGAATAAACCGCCGTTTCGCCGGAGATTTCCCCAATTCCCGTCAATTGGCCGAGGTTTGCCGAAAGGTGGCCCGACCCGTCGGTGAACTGATAGGTTAGATCGAGGGCAGTTTTCAGCTTCCCGCAGCCTAGTGCAAGAATTTTGATCTCACTGAACCATCTTTTGTATTTCCCTTTGAAATACGAACGAAAAGTACCGTTTACTTCGCTTGCCGAAACACTTGAACACTCCGATTGAGCAGACAAATTTACCGGGCAAAAACCGGTAATCATAATTGCCGCAAATATAGATAAAAGTTGTTTCGCTATAATATTTCCTTTTAGTTACAAAACTTATCTGTTATATTTTCGTCTATCTCTTCCGTATTTCCATCAAACATAGGTGAAAATTTAATGAGCGCTAATGCCGAGACATTGAATGCCGTGCCGCACATGGGCGATGCAGCAAAACATCCTAAAGGCCTTTACGTACTTTTTGGCACCGAAATGTGGGAGCGGTTCAGCTTCTATTCGATGCTGGCTCTTTTTACGCTTTATCTACGCGATCCAACTCAAGGCTTTGGGTGGACGGCGGCCGAGGCGACCTCGCTTTATGCAAATTATCTCGCTTTCGTTTATCTCAGCCCTTTAGTAGGCGGCTTTATCGCGGATAGGTTCACGGGTTATCGCAAGGCCGTGATGATCGGCGGTTTCTTTTTCATGGCCGGTCACGGCCTGCTGTCGATACCCGCACTTTGGGCTGTCTATCTCGCACTCACTTGTCTTGTGATAGGAAACGGTTTCTTTAAACCGAATGTCTCCACGATGGTCGGCAATCTTTATCCCGAAGGCAGCAGCCTGAAGGATCGAGCCTACAATATCTTTTACATGGGAATCAACGTCGGCGCTTTTTTGGCACCGATTGTGATGGAGGTCGTTAAGTCTTATTTCGGATTTCACGCGGCGTTCGCGGTTGCGGCTTTCGGAATGGTCATTTCGGTTACGATCCTTTGGAAGTTCAAAACTCTTGTTGAAGATCCGAACGCACTCGCCGCGAGACAGGACGCACGTGCCCAGAAAAATACCGATAAATTGGCGGATTCTGCGGCGACCGCCGTCGATGCACCACCTCACGGTATAAGCCATCAAGACGCAGGAACTGACAGCACAGTCGTGCTCGATGCCAAAACCGGGACGATCGAATCTGTTACAGCGAGCAGACGAATCATTGCCCTAATAGTGATATTTATCATCGTTATCGTCTTCTGGATGGTCTTCCATCAAAATGGCTCAACGCTAACGTATTGGGCTGACGACAACACGGATTGGAACGTCAGCGGAACGATCTCCAACTCGATTAACGCATTCTGGGTCCTGGCTCTGACATTTCCCTTAGTCTGGTTCTGGGGTTTCTTAGACCGGCGTGGCAAAGAGCCTTCGACGCCGACAAAAATGGCTTTCGGCATGACGCTAACGGGAATTTCCTTTCTGGTGCTCTACCTCGGAGCATCGTACGGCGAAAATGCCCCTAAAACACAAGAGCAGTTCTCTGCCGGAGCTTTTCGTGTAAATGAACGTGTCATTACTAACCTCGGAACGGCAGGCGTGCCGAAAGATGTCTTGGATAAAATCATCGCCGCGAAAGCCGCAGATGGCAAAAACTCCATCTTTGGGGTGAAATTTGCGCCGAAAATCGATGAAGCAACAAAGGCTGTTACTTCCGGCGAGCAACAGTTGATCACCGCAATTAACTCCGTCGCTCCCGGCCAGGGTGAGGCCCATAAGGCTGCAATCTTACAGAACTCGTTCCTGTTTCGCGTTTCTGCCCTGTGGCTGATAATAGCCTACGGCATCGTAACGCTTGGCGAACTAATGCTCTCTCCGATGGGCCTGTCCCTCGTCTCAAAAGTCGCCCCGATCAGCGTCCGCGGCCTGATGATGGGCGGCTGGTTTGTAGCGACAGCGATCGGCAACAAATTGACCCAGATCGGTATTTTCTGGGACATCTGGCTGCAATCGACGTTTTTCCTGGTGCTTGCACTCATGGCTCTGTTTATGGCGGTCGTGCTGTTCTTCCTGCTCAAACCGCTGAAAAAGGCCATGCCGGGAGTGTAAAGAAGACGGGAGATTAGAGACTAGACGGGAGATGATGAAAATAATCATCTTTCGTTTTAATTCAACATCTTCAAAACCACTTCTCGGGATTGTTGGCCATTGAGACTAGCATTGAGATTGTCTCCTCATACTCAAGAAACAGGTTTTTTGCCTTGTCGCGCTCGACATATTCGCAGCGAACAGCGACCTCTAACCAAGTTTGCGTTTCGGCTGCCTCTCCTTCGGCATCATTCAGTTTGCTTATGAACGCAGCAACATAACGTCTCTTTCGCCAAGCCTCGGCAATATTGGCTGGTACTGACCGCGAAGACCGGCGGATTTGATCCGTGAGAGAGTATGTCTCTTCCTTTAGAAACGATTTGCTTATCTTTAATATCCGCATCGGCGCTTCAAAAGCTTTTCGATAAACTATCAAATCCTGATGCCGCAATATCTTTTCGCTCACTTTCCTAACTCCAGTCTCCCGTCTCCTAACTCCTGTCCCGGTCGCGAAACGCGGCCATCGCCTCTGCCGCCCCGGCGTGCATTATCTCGGGCTTGTGATATTTCCAGTGTTTTTCAAAATCATCCTCGGACATTGACCCGTTCTCTTCGCGGGTCTTTTCTTTTAGGTAATTCTCGGCCCAGGCGCGCGTATCCATATTTGTATTCAACGCGGTGCGAGCTCCGTGCATCAAATTGTCTCGTTCCATAGTTTTAATCCCCGTATGGTAGATTAAACGTCAGGCCCGTGCGATAGCAAGGGCGAATTTCATTAGAGAACGCAATTTTATCTCGGAGTTTTACGTGAAATATTTTTTACACGTCCCGCTGATCGTCGTATCGCTTCTTTCAAACACCGTTTTCTCACAGGCAACCAAACGGGCCGCTGCTAAAGTCACGCCTGTTGCGGCCAAGCCGGCTGACAAACGCCCCGAATACGCGGTTCCATTCGTTAGCAAGACATTGTCGAACGGCCTCGAGGTTATTGTGCTTCAGGACACATCGGTCCCGTTGGTTACGGTTGAACTTGCCGTTCGCAACGGTTCGTTTACTGAGTCGCCGGAATTTCACGGCCTTTCACATCTTTACGAGCACATGTTCTTCAAACCAAATTTCGCTATGGCAATTCGCGATTGCGAAGCTGCGGGATCGAGCCGTTTTTCGATACCGCCTCTATGTTCGGCGGCTCTTTCTTTAAAGCCAAAGATTGGCGACGTATCTTATCTGAAAGACGCGAATAAGGTGAGTATCTACAATGGAACAACGCGCGAGGAAATAGTGAATTACTACTTCACGACGACCAGCCCGTATCTGGCGACGGCTATCCGCTACATTAACGATTCGGTGCGGTTCCCCGCGTTTGACGAAACAAAATTCGAAGAAGAAAAGCGTGTTGTGATAGGCGAGATCGACCGCCGCGAAGCCAATCCCTTCGGCTATCTGGATGTTGCGATGAAGCAGAAGCTTTTTTACAAGTATCCAACGCGAAAAGATCCGCAGGGCACGCGCGAATCCGTCTCGACCGCAACGCTCGAAAAAATGAGGACGATCCAGGCCCGTTACTACGTGCCGAACAATTCCGCTTTGGTCGTGACGGGTGATGCAAAACCCGAGGAGGTTTTCCGGCTGGTCGAGAAAATTATGGGCAGTTGGGAACGCAGGCCAGTTGATCCCTTTAAAGAATTCCCGCTGGTCGAGCACCCGCCGCTGCCAAAAAGCGAGGCCGTCATAATCGAAAAAAATGTCGAGGCCGAGGCGGATAAAGCAGGTGGTCAAAACCTTTTTGCCGAGATCGGCTGGCACGGCCCGTCGATCGGCAAAGACGATGCCGCAACCTATGCGGCCGACGTTTTTTCCTACATAATCTCACAGCCGGATTCGCGGTTTCAGCGCAATCTGATCGATTCCGGTTTAGCCGCTTCTGTCGGTTTCGGGTATTACACCCAACGAAATGTTGGGCCGATCAACCTCGTTATAAGTACCCGACCCGATAAGGCAAAGGCCGCACTCAAAGCCGCTTACGCCGAAATTGGACAGTTTACCCGTCCGGATTATTTCACGGATGCGGAACTCGAAAGCGCCAAGACGATAATGGAAACGAACGATCTTTTCGAACGCGAAAAATCGAGTGAGTACGGCCATACGCTTAGCTTTTGGTGGTCATCGACGGGTGTCGATTATTTTCGCGGCTATCACGCAAAGCTGCGGGCCGTCTCGCGAGCGGACATCAACCGCTACATCACGACGTATGTTCAGGGCAAGAACCATGTTGTCGTGGCACTCATCTCGCCCGAAGGAAAGAAAGAGGCCGCATTGACCGAGGAAGATCTGATCGGAGGTGTGCGATGAGCATGAAACCATTTCTAAGAGCGTTTTTTTTACCGCTCTTACTATTCTCCGTTTTCGCGGTTTACGGGCAGGAATCAAAGCTCGACAATTTTGCGGCACAGGCCGCTCAGGTTACCGAATTTGAGGTCAACGGACTGAAAGTGATCGTAAAACGGCGAGCTTCGTCGCCGACAGTTGCCGGCGGCCTTTTCATCCGCGGCGGTGCCCGAAATATTAATGAAAAAAATGCCGGCATAGAAAGCCTGATGCTCGCAACTGCTATTGATGCTGGTAAATCGCTGCCGCGGCAAACCGTACGGCGCGAACTTGCGAGTATGGGCAGCGCATTCGGCTCGTCGCTCTCAAATGATTTCAGTGTCGTCAGCTTTGGATCGACACGGCAGAATTTTGACCGCGCCTGGGAAATTTTTTCCGAGGTGCTTTTGAATCCGGCATTTGCCGAAGACGATATCAAACGTGATCGGGAGCAGATCCTGACGGGACTGCGCGAAGCGGGAACGGTGCCGGAAGGCGCGCTTGAAGCACTTCAGGATCGCGTAATATATGCCGGACATCCATACGCGAACGACGTCAACGGAACGATCGCGACCATCGGATCGCTGACAGCCGACGACCTTCGTGCTTACCATAAAAATATGATGGAGACGTCCCGGCTTTTGCTTGTCTTTGTCGGCGATCTGGACGCGGATCAGTTGAAAACAAAGATCGCGGCGACGTTCGGAAAGCTGCCGCGTGGAAATTACAAAGACGCTCAGTACCCGCCATTGGATTTTTCCAAGGGCACGCTCGATGTCACGCAGCGAACTCTGCCGACAAATTACATCAGAGGTAGTTTCGCGGCCCCTTCGCCAGGAAACCCGGATTACAACGCCATGCGTGTTGCGATGTCGATACTTCAAACACTGGTTTATCAGGAAGTACGCGGCAGGCTGCAGCTTTCATATGCACCTGACGCCGATATGAACAATTTCGGCGCCAATACGGCGAACATTTCCGTTTCGACCAATGACGCGAATAAGGCCGTCGCAGTGATGCGCGAGCAGATCAAGATTCTACAGAATAGTACGTTGAACGAAGAGGTCATTGACGAGATCGCTTCATTTTTCCTGACGCGGCACTATCTTGGCCAGGAGACCAGCGGAGCTCAGGTCGGCGAACTTGCCCGTTACGAACTTGTCGGCGGCGGATGGCGAAACTCATTCGAGTTTCTGAACGGTGTCCGTTCGGTAAAAGCCCGCGACATCCAAAGCGTCGCTAACAAATACATGAAGAATCTGCGCTTTGTTTATATCGGAAATACGACTGATATAAATCGGTCGGTTTATGTTCCTTAAAAAAGAGAGGCGGCCATTCGACCGCCTCTTTTCCCCTTAAAACTTCAAGTACCATCCTTCGACTTCCGCTCGACCGCAGGCTCAGATTTGGTCGGCTCGCTTTTCGGCGGCGGAGGATCATTTCGCGGTGGGGGATCATTTCTTGGCGGAGGATCGTTCCGCGGCGGCGGCTCACTTCGGGTCGGTTCACTGCGAGTAGGCGGCGGATCATTCCGCGGCTCTCGTACAGGGTCGTCCCGCTGTTTTTGCGGCGCCTCGTAACGGGGCTGTCTAACCGGTTCGCTTTGCCGGTCGTCTCTAGTCTTGGTCGTACGCGTTTCCGTCGGTGCGGCTCTAATCGGATCGTCGTCCCCTTGTTTTGACTGCCGCGTCTGTCTCGGCTCCGGGCGGATCGGGGTATTTTCCCGGTCGGTTAGAACCGGACGCGTGACGGCACCCGTTTTTCGGCGCTCGTTACTGTCGGTCTGTTCGGGCCTGATTTGCACCGGCTGCCGATCACCAAAAATCCTGGTGGTCTGCAGTTTCTGATCCATCGGGCCGTCCGAGTTTCTTATAACTGCGCCAGTTGAAGGCTTTGTCGTCGCGATCAAGCTTCGCGGTTTTTCGCTGCGGATCTCGGAATTGACCTTTCCATCCAAATCTTTGAACGTCGGAAGCATACGAATAGGATCGTTGTTAGCAAGGGCTTTCGACAGGACAATTCTGGCATCAGCGGGTGTCGCTGTTCCGAATCCCTTCCGATCCCGGCCAAATGCACTGAGCGGAGTTGAAACCACACCTGACGGAGGCACACGCAGCAACGGCGGCGTTGCGAACCAAGCCCGTCTAAGGTCATTGGTTGCGAATACCGATGGTCCACCCTGCGGATACGTCAGCGGCGGCGAAGTAGGTGTCGGACTCGGAGTCGGACCACCTCCGGACCCTCCTCCGTTACCGCCATTGTGCCCTCCGCCGTTATGCCCGCCGCCATAATTACCGTAATAGTAATTGTAGTTGTAGTAGCCGTAATTGTACGGCAGCGGATACCAGCAAATATTTTGGTTGATAATGGTCAATCCGACTAACGCTGGCGACCACCAGCTCCGGCCGCTTCTTGCATAACCGTAAGGCGTCCAGTTCCACGATCCGTCATCATAAAACCAGCGGCCATGATGATATGTAGCCCAGCCCCAAGGCTCGTCGTTCACCCAGGTCCAACCATAAGGCGGCACCCAACGCCAATGACCGTAGCGATAAGGCGACCAGTCGGCGTACTGGCTCGTGGCGTTTCGATACGGCCGCCATACATATCCGTACTTTCGCGTGTGTACCCATTCACCGTAATCGTTGAGGTCTTCGGCACCGTAGATGTCCTGGTCGTAATATTTGTCGTAGTAGGCGTCTTTCAAACGCTTTGCAATTGCCACATCGCGGTCCAGCGACCACGAATCAAACTCGTCTGCATAACGTTCCGCGTCGGCCGTTTCCCATTCGCCCGCAAACTGCCCGTCAATTTTTATATTTGCCGCCCGTCCGTTTTTAAGAGTAAAGCCCGAATTATCGGCGTAAACGCGGGCCTGACCATCATTTGTGATGCTAACGCGGACTTCGCCGTCACCCTGTTTACCGGCATCGATGCGATACATCCCCGATCTCTGCACGGCAATTGTTGTTTTGGGAGCATCGATCTCAAAGAACGAGCTGTCCTTATCGAACCTCGTCAACCGCGCACTTAATTTACCCTCGGGAAGGCTCAGTGCGATCGCGCCGTCCTTTAACCCAACAATTTTGAGGTAGGAATTCTCAGCAACACGCACATGAGTGTAGCTGTTAAATTGGATCTCAAAACGCCCGCCCGCACCTGTGGTTATCTCGTCGCCTTCGACCACGGGCAGGTTCAAAACGGCTTTCTCCCAATCCTGACTGCCTTCCCGCTTTACCTGAACATCGCCGCGGATAAAGCTGATACGCGCGACACGGGCCGTTACAACCGGGATCGTGTCGTCAATATCATCGGCAAACACGGCTGAACCCAAAAGAAACGGCATTGTTAAGATAATTGCCCAAAGGATCTTTTTCGTGGAACGCATGTGCTTTCTCTCCTAAATTTTTTACGTTTGTCGCCAGGAAGAGTGGCCGGAAATAGATTACACCGACTTTTGCAAATTTTGCCAGCAAAAATCGTACCTCGAAAATTAAAATGAGGAACGTAACGAATATCGGATGTCTGTAAAGTTTTAAAAAGTGCATCAACCCATATCGTGCAAGTTGTGCTTTTCGTCTTACGAAATCGTGCAAACGACAGCGTCTTCAAGCCTTGTGGTCATCATAATAATTGCGTCGATGTACTGGTTGCGTTGCGCAGTTTTTAGAATGTAAACTCAAGAACAACGAGGTAACTCTAAGATATGAACACAATCAAACAATCCAGCCTTATAGTTGGAATTATTGCGGTTTTCGCATTTTGTGCGTTTGGACAGAAAGCGGCGACGGCAAAGATCGATCCGGCAAAAGGCGTTCGCGAGGCATTCGACCGCTTGGTTGAAGGTATAAAGCAGGTCGACGCCGCGAAAGTAATGAGCGTTTACGAAAAAAGCGGCCGCGTTTTGTTTTTCAATAACAACGGTTCGGCAACGATCGGCTGGGAAACGATGAAGGCCAATCGCGAATCAAACTATTCAAAGACAAAGGATGTAACGCTGGATATTACCGGCTTACGGGTAGAAATGCTCGGCAAGAGCGGCGCTTATGTTTCCTGCAAGTGGAAACAGTCGCAAGTATTTGACGGAAAACTCGAGAATGCGTCGGGAAGAATGACGCTTGTTTTCAAGTTGATCGGAAAGGATTGGAAGGTCGTCCACCTGCACACTTCGCCGGATAATCCTCCGGCGACACGCCCTTTGCTCGATTCTGAAAAGGATAAAACGACAAACTGATGTTCCCTGTTTGGCTAAATCCGTAAGAAAAAATTACTTATCTGAATTTCGGCCAACACCTTTTTTCTGATGATAAGCTAACCTCCAGCTGGAGGCAGTTTAAAAATGCATAAAGAAAAAGGCGGGCAACCAGTCCGCCTTCTAGTATGCAATGGCAATTGAATTGCTAGGCCGGAACCTTTGCTCCCGGGTAACTTGCACCAAGCTTTACGTCTTCGCCGTCGGCAAGCGAATTGACCAATTCATAGTGAAAATAGTCGAATCTCGCCGCCACGGGCTCTTGAATACGTTTGTCGTACATATCCCGCGAACGGTCTATTGCTTCGCGCAGCCTGTCGTAGAGATCGCCGGAGTCACGGCCTTCGGACACCTTCTGTTCGTTATACAGTTTTATTTCCGATACAAGTAGGCGTGCAAATCGGCGGGCATCATTGTGCAGACGCCTTTCGTCATCGGCAACCTCGATCGGAAGATCTACATTTCTGTCGCGGTAACGCGTGCGTGCGACCTGGGCGGTCGCAACCTCGGCCAACGGCTCTGCGACCGAATGAGATACCTTGCCGTTGCCAATCGAATGATCGCCTTGCGGTTCGAAATCATCTGACAGGTCTTCGGCTACTTCGGCTTCTTCCGCTATCGTTTCGAACGGGTCACTCGACACAAATTCAGCGTCCGGTACCGATTCAGTAAACGCAGATTCGGTAACTTCGGATTCCTCGATAGGTTCAAAGTATGTGACTTCCTCGACTTCAAGGTCTTCTATTTCGGCAGCCGTTTCAACGGCAACCACCTCTTCATGGGCAATCTCGCCGTAATTCGAAAAATCTGACGTCTCTTGAACCGCAGACTCTTCAACTACAGGCTCTTCAACTTCAGGTTCTTCAACGGAGACAAATCCGGTATATTCTTCGACCGTTTCGGCCCCGGGTTCCTCTACCGCCGTGACTTCGTCAAACGAATCAGCCGCCGGCTCGATCTGATCTTCGGCGAATTCCTCTTCAACGGCCTTCACCTCAGAAATCGATTCATCATCGGCACCAACGGTATCATCGGCGTAGCCAGCACTTACGCTTTCGGCTTCCGGCTCAGACACTTTCACCTCGGAATGCTCTCTAACATCCGGTTGAACCGGCATCGGCTGCGCCGAGGCTAATAATTCAACGGTCAATCCAGCAACCCGGACAAGAGTTTCAAGAGCATCTGCGTTTAATCTAACGCCCTCGTTTCCATAATCTGCATAAAGGACCGCGACTCCGCGGCCCCGCGCCGTCAAAGGAATGGCGTACATTCTGTCCGGCTTGCCAAATTCGAGAGGGCCGAGAAACAAATCGTCATCCGCATGGCCGCCATGTGAGCCGGTCATCGTACCAAGTGATTCGATCGCGTCCGCCAACACAGTTTCGGCCGTGACGGGGAACTGTAGGTTTCGAACAGCAACCTCGTCAGCCACCGATTCCTTGCCAAATGCCTTCCAACCGACAAAATGTTCGTTCTTTACGATGAAAAAAGCACCGCGTGGGGTGAAATTGGAGGCGTGTTCAATCAGCGATTTGAGAATTTCGGATTGCGATGTCTTCCGGCTTATTTCGTTGATGGCATCGCGCAGCTTATCAAAATCAGCAGCAGGAGCCGTTTCCAGATTCAACTTTTCTGCTTCTCCGAAAGCTGCGGCGGTGACGGTAGCACCATCGTCGCGGGCGAGTCGCAAATGCTCCAAAACGGATTCGGTAAAAGACTGATCAAATTCGAGACCGGATTCAAACCGCTTGGCGAGATTTCGGAAAGCTTCGTCCGTTTGAGACTTGTGTTTTTCCAACTCAGCCTCAAAACTCTTTTGAAACTCCGAAACATCCTGCCGAAATTCGGCAAGAACTCCTTTGAGATAACTCTCGAATTCAGTTCTCAAACTAAGTTCGAGTTCTTCACTATTCACTTGGGTTTCTCCTCCAATTCTTGAAAATACAGTAAGTTAAGGAATGACTGCGGCTGGCGGTTATGTGCAGAAAGTAAAGCTTTGTGGGCGAAATGACAATTGGCGTAAATCGCCGCCTCTAAAAGTATTACGAATTTTGCGGTGTTGTGTCAAGAAATACTTACAACCCAACATTACGACAATCGATTTTGGCGGTGATAGTGAGGGCCGATAGGCCTAAATCGCAACGACTTCAATCTCAGAATCGATCTCTTCTTTGATCATATTCTCGATCGCCATCAGGGTGCCGGTGAGCGAACTCGGGCAGCTGCCGCAGGCACCTTCGTAGCGGATTTTTAGTTTCGAATCTTCGAGTTCAACAACCTCAAGCCATCCGCCGTCGCTCGCCAGATACGGACGAATTCGCTCATCGAGCAATGCATTGATCTCGGCGATCTTCGGGTCGCCGTTTGCCGCGGCAGCGATCGCGCCGCCGATTGAGGCCGCCGCCGCAACTGCACCGCCATTGGTCGATTTAACTGTCTCAGCGGCTCGGATCGGCACGGCAAGCGTCGGGAGAATCTCGTCCCATTCGATGTCGTCCGTCTTCTCGACCGTGATCATTTTGTCCATGTAAAACACGGACACCACGTCGCCGACCTCAAAAAGCGATTTCGCTAAACTGTCACCGGCCGCAGCTTCAGCATCCTTGAACGAATGTGATGTGCCGTGCGATACCGCTTCTTTCAGAATGAATTTGACGGCATTGGGATTCGGTGTTTCCTGTATATCTGCAATTTTCGGCATTTTCTATAAAACTCTCTTTTCGCAACAAATCCAAGGCGATTCAAAACCCTACATTTTAGTATACATTTTTCCCGTGAGAGAAAAACTAAAACTGAAAACGTGCGGCAAACTGTATTTGGCGTTCGCGATAATTCGAACTGCTCGACTCAGTATTTCGTCCAAAGTTAGCGTTGTAGTTCAAATTCGTACCCGAACGCGTATAAAGTAAATTTTGTTCGATAAATACATGTGTTCGGTTGATAATGTTAAATCCTTCAGCCAGCAATTCCACATTGTATCTTTCGGTAAATCTGAAACGCTTCGAGAGCCTTAAATCGATGTTATGGATACTCGGCAGCCTGAATGCGTTTCGCGGATTAAGCGGAAAACGCTGATCGCCGAGTGTCCCGTTTAGGGATGTTCCCGAAACCGTTCCATCATACGGCCGACCAGAGTAAAATGTATATATCGGCGCAATCGACCATCCATTGATCAGATAGTTATAGACCGAATTAGTGCCGCCTTTAAAGAAGATCGGAGCGTAGACCGCACTTGCGACGAATTTATGACGAACGTCGTTGTTGCTCGCCCCTGCATCGTAGCTACGATCAAAAACATTGTACGGAGAGTTATTCTGTGGGAATGGGGAAGAGTTTTGATTGGTGTCCGTCGATTTCGCGAAGGTATAACTGGTCTGGAATTGCAACCCATCCGTGAAGCGGCGGTTGAACTGGAATACAAGAGCATTGTATTCTGATTTTGCCGTACTTTGGATCTGAGTTTGTGCCGAAAATCCGCTCACTCGGCCGTACTGCTCCAACGTAAAAACCTGTCCATTGTTAGGCCCGCCATTTACAGTGTAGGTAACCGACGTTCCGAGGGGTCTAAGATTTTGATCAACAAATGTCGGCAGGCTCCGTCCCAGGCTTCCCAAATAGGCAACCGACACAACAGTATTCTTAGCGATCTGACGTTCTAAAATGACGTCGAACTGGTTGATAAGCGGTGATTCAAAGTTTCTTGCAAAGAACTGGATCGCTGCGGCAGCAGGCGAAAGAGTTAACGGCAAAACCTGAGGGAATACCGGAGCACAAGGATTTGTAGCAGTTGCAAGCACCGGAAAACAATTTGTCGTTACGCTCGAGTTTACAGTGAACTGTCCCTGTCCGCCCGGATTACCGGTGTTGAGCAAGGCATTGTAAATTTGGGCGTTTATAATTCTTCCATAATAAATACCGTATCCCGCACGGAATGTTGTTTTGCCGTCACCAAACAGATCATAGGCAACACCGACACGCGGACCGAAATTATCCGTATCGCTCGGCAGTGTCGACGTCGCTTCGTTGATCGTCCGTCCGTCATTCGGAAGAATAGCGGTGCTGGCGTTAGGTAACACGGCTTTTGGAAGCTGCTGATATTCGTAGCGTAGCCCTAAGTTGACAGTCACTCGAGGCGTTATACGAAAATCGTCCTGAGCGAAAAAGTTGTACTCGTTCGTGTTGAATTTCAGTCCGGGAATGCCGACGCCCTGCAGGTACGTACCGTTGTAGCATCTGCCCGCACGATTAGCGACCGTGGTGACACAGGTTGGATTTCCGACAATAGGATTTTGGGCGTTCACATAGTCAATGATGAAATCATTTATAGTTGAGTAAAGATAAGAACCTGTTTGCGAACGCAGGTTTTGAATGTCGTCGGTAACACGATTGAAATCGGCTCCGAATTTGAAAGTGTGACGCCCCTGCGTCCAGGTAACAGTATCCGCGACCTGAATTCGATCTTCAAAAGGAAACTTCACACGTTCAAAGTTTGCCGTTGTGCCGAAACTAATTCCGTTCGTGAGAGCGACGCTCGGCGAGCGTGGTCCGGCCACTGTGGTTGCTGTCGTCGGTTCGCCGGGAAGCGGTTCCTGGCTAAAGGCAAACTCATGATCCTCTGAGTATTGAAAACGTGCTTCGTTCAGTATGTTCGACGAAAATGTCGATTGGAGCCGGACGTTCAGTGAATCTACATTGACGAAATCATCGCCGAAACTTCTACGTCCGAGCGTATTTGTGGCTTGTGTCTGAAGGCCGGCGGGCGATTTTGCCCGAAGACGGTTATAGCTGACGGACATCAAATTATTTTGGTTTATTTGCCAATCGATCTTCGGCAGAAACAGGGTTTGATCCTGTCGACGAGGAGTTTCGCCAGTCAACGAACTTATGAATCCAAGTGTGCTGTCAATCTGCGCCGTTGTAAGGCCCTTGGCCAAAAGCGTCGTTCTATTAACCGTGCTCAGGTAGTTAAGATTCGGACCAAAAACCGCCAGCCCTGGAAAATTACGTTTCTGCTGATCGTAGCTGAAGAAGAAAAATAGCCGATCTTTGACTATTGGGCCGCCAATCGTTCCGCCAAACTGGTGACGGATGTCGGTCGGCTTAATTCCAACGATGGTTGTGGTCAGGTCTGGATTTAGTATTGTTCGAAAAGCGAGCGGATTGCGCGCGCCGTAACGGTTATTTCGATAATATTCGAAAAGATCGCCGTGAAATCCGTTAGTACCGCTCTTGGTAACCGTATTAACCACGCCGCCTGCGGAACGTCCGTATTCAGCGGAGTAGTTGGAGGTATTTACCTGAAATTCGCGAATGGCTGACTGGCTGATCACATATCCGATACGCGTACGTCCACGCTCTTCGGATTGAAAAGCCTGATTGTTGTCTCCGCCGTCAACCGTGCTGTTATTAAGTAGACCGGAAATTCCGCGGAAGCTGATCAAGCCAAAAGTTCCATCCGGTACTGTCGCGGGAGTAAGCAAAACGAAGTTCGATGCACGGCGGCCATTTATCGGAAGCTCATTGATCGATGTCTGGTTAATGTTAGTTGAAAGATCTGGTGAGGTTGTGTTGATAACCGGAGCTTCACCGGTAACTTCAACTTCAGCAACGGCGGTTCCGATCGTAAGTGGGATATCGACCGTCGTCGTCTGTCCGACCTCGACGATAATGTTGTCTGCTTTTGCCGGTGCAAAACCGCCTACTGTTGTTTCTACCCGATATGTTCCGGGCTGAAGATTCGAAGCACGATACCCGCCGTCATCATTTGCGTTCACTGTAACGACACTGTTAGTGCCGTTATTAGTGATTGTCACAGTTGCATTGGGTACAATCGCACCCTGCGGGTCGGTTACGCGACCGCTAATACCGCCTGTCACGGTCGACTGGGCAAAGACCTGCCCTAAGCTTAGGGCAATACCGATTGCGATAATCGCAACAAATTTAATAGAAAAGTTTTTAGTCATCTGATTTTTTTGACCTCAATTTAAAGAATGTAGATAGCAAAATTACTTCGTTAAAACTCAAGAGTATTGCGAAATATTGATTTTTGGATATTTATCTTGCTTTTCGGATTTGAAATGCCATCAGTCCTTGTATCAATCCGATGCGTAAGGAAACTCTGTAACAATGGTAAACGTCTTACTCACACAGTCTTACTGGCTTTATGGATCAACCCATAAATGCGTCGAAAACTTAAACCCAACAAAAATTTGCAAAGACACATACGATAAAGCAAATTAGGTTCCGAAACGACGACCGAACCTCGATATATTTACACTGTTTAGCTCCGAGTTTTCTATATTGCTATCTCGATGTTAATTTCATGTTGCGAAGTTCCGATTTCCGCTTGATCTGTTAAAAGGCAGAGCGTAGAGTCTAACGAATTTCACCGCGCAATAATGTTGCAGATTTTGCTCTGATTTACCTAATCACAAAATGCGAAAAAATCGGCGCACAAACAAACAATTTAGAAACAACGGTTTGCGTAACTTTTTTCAATACTTGACTTTTTTGTAAAAAAGGATTAATTTTGTCGGGCGTATTTAACAGACACTGCATCTAATGCTCGTGTTTGCGCGAACTACATTCGAAAAAGGGGGGATATACATGTCTGAGATAGATTACGCTACATCATCATATAAAACGCCACTGCATCACAGGATCATCGCAAGTCTGCCTGTTCGGGCGAGCTGGGTTGATTTGGAATCCGGCGAAACCATCTTTGTAGACGGCACAACCGAAAATGTTGGCGAAACGGGAACGCTGGTAAATCTTGAAGTTTTGCCGCCAGTCGGGTCTGCAGTTACTTTGAGGATTTTGGACGAAGAAAAGTCAATAATCGAAGTTGCGACTCAAGTAATCAGGGTTGAACGGGATCCGAGCAAGCCGCTTGCGGCGCTCAACATTCTGGAAAATCTGAAAAAATGGAAGCTAGTTGCAATGACAGCCGCCGAGAAGTGGGTTGTTCATCATTGGCATCTAAACTACGACGAAGAATGGGTTAACTAGCTCACGATCTTTATTCGTCCTAATGTAAAGCGGAGTGGTTTAACAGCCAACTCCGTTTTTTTTCTTTTCCGGCAAATCCGGTTTCCGGCCCGGCAAAGCCAACGAAAGCCGAATAAATGGCATCTTTTACTAGAATGAAGAAAGCTTTTTTATTGATACTGACTCTGACCCTATTCCAATTCGGTTACGCCCAGAATAAGCCCTTAACGCAATCGGAATACGTCAAAATGCTCTATGCCCTGCAAAAGAACCCGGGCGGCTCTGTGGCGATGGTGGACGCTTTGCGTCGGAGGGGAATCGATTTTCCATTAACGGATGGATTGCGCGGGCTAACACGCTCGAAAAGCGGCAATAACGAAGAGCTCAAGCGAACTATCGAAGAAGCGGACCGGCGGCGTCAGAATCCGGATGCTGCCAAACTTCCGACGGAAAAGGACGCGACTGCGATTCTCGAGAAGACTCGCGAGAACACGCTTGCCCTGCTTGCGGACATGCCCGATTTCGTTGTCAAACAATTGATTACGCGTTCCGAGGCTTATGCCGGAACCGGAAACTGGCGGCCTTACGATAATTTAATAGTTGCGGTCAGCTACAGTACCGAAAAAGGCGAACTATACGATGTGTTATCAAAGAACGGCTCTCCGGTGAATGCGGAAACGGCAAAAAATTATCACGGCCTTGATGGAGCTACGTCAGGCGGAGAATTTGTTGAAGATCTGAAGAAATTGTTTAGTCCGGAAAGCAAAACTAAGTTCCGTGTCCTGACTACGGATGTGGTGCGCGGACGCCCGAGCATCGAGTATGAATACGAGATCAATATCGAGAACAATAAAAAAGGAGGCGTTAGGTACTCTAGCGGTACCTTCGATCAATCTTCGCCCGCAGGAGAAAAAGGTAGAATCTGGATTGATCGTGACGCGAATCGTGTTTTACGCATTGAGTATGAGCTAACACAGCTTGCCTCCACATTCCCGGTTAAGGCAGTTACAAAATCAATTGACTACGA
Source organism: Chloracidobacterium sp. (assembly GCA_043722725.1). Taxonomy (GTDB): domain Bacteria; phylum Acidobacteriota; class Blastocatellia; order Pyrinomonadales; family Pyrinomonadaceae; genus OLB17. The sequence continues at coordinate 7,662 of JAYSON010000268.1, read as the reverse complement.
TGGCGTGGAAATTGCCGGAGAAAAGTATTTGCTGCCTATCCTCTCTGATATACGGTTTACTTCAAGTGTGAGGGCCGCTCTGATCCAAAGCCGGAACGTGATCCGTTTCAAGAATTATCAGAGATACGGTACAGAGGTTACAATTGTCGAAGAAGATTCTGCACCCGCACCTGAAGAGAAACCCTAGTTAAGAGTTGTGACTTTGGCAAAAAGCAGACGAGCTGAAGCAGGAAGAATGCCAAACAGATTAGTTTAGGGAGAAATAGGCTATGGCGGCTGGAACGATAAGCCATAAAAGGCCTTTCACAAGAAAGAATACAAACCCGGCTGCGCCAAATCTTTTGACCCATATCTTCGCCGGACACTTCTTTTTTTGGGGCACTTGCTCCATATAGACTAAAATAACTTTTCCCGGAAATTTATTCAACCCAATTGAATATTAGTTTTGCTTGAAAATGAGAAAAAACTTTCTTCGATTTACGCCATGGTTGATTTGTTTTATCCTCATATCCAGCGCATTTGCTCAAAATGCGCCGCCCAGGGAAGTAAATAAACGCGAGGCTCACTTGGTCGAACTCATCACACTCGATTCCACAATAAAACTCGATATCAGATACGCGACTGACAATAATTTTGTCGGTAAAACTGTTTACCCGGAAGCCCGGGCATTTTTACAAAAACCCGCCGCAAAAGCTCTGCTTCGCGTGCATAAAAAGCTGAAAAAGCAGGGCCTGGGGCTGATGATATTTGACGGTTACCGGCCATGGGCGATCACAAAGCTATTTTGGGAAGTGATTCCCGACGATAAACGCAAATTTGTCGCAAACCCGGAAAAGGGTTCGAAACACAATCGCGGTTGCGCCGTCGATCTAAGCATTTATGAGCTGAAAACGGGTCACCTGGTCGAAATGCCTTCGGGGTTTGACGAGTTCACCGAGCGTGCTTCGCCAAACTACACCGGCGGCACAAATCAACAGCGGGCCAATCGGGACTTGCTGAAAAAACGGATGGAGGCCGAAGGGTTTACGGTTAATCCAAATGAGTGGTGGCACTTTGACTATAAGAACTGGGAAGATTATGCGATCTACGATATTGCTTTTTCGGAAATAGGAAAAAAGTGAAAGGCAAAAACGATATCGCTCTGCCCTTCACTTTTACATTATTCCGCTTTCACGGCTTCCTTTGCTTTTCCCGCTTCAATTTGTAACGAAATCTTTACTTCATCCGCAACGGCCGAGATACCGCTCGGTAAAGTGCTGCCCCAATTGACGCCGTAATCGCGTCGGTTTATTGTGGTTTCGGCCGCAATACCCATCTTCCCGCCGCTGCGTTCATCGGCCGGAAGCCAACCTGCGATCTGAAAGGGAATCGATATCGATTTCGTGATGCCCTTCATCGTAAAATCGCCGGTCACTATCAAATTCCTGCCTTTTTTCTCAATCTTGGTGCTTTTGAAAGTGATATCGGGATACTTATCGACCTCAAAAAAATCCGCGGTTCGCAGGTGCTTGTCGCGTCCGGGAACACCAGTATCGATGCTGGTAGCTTTGGCGGTGAATTCTACCGTCGATTTCGAAACATCCTTTGCGTCGTAATTTACGACACCGGTAAAGTCGCGAAAAAATCCTGGAACCTCGACAAGTCCCATATGTTTCGCCTTAAACGCGATAAAACTGTGAGCCTTATCGAAATTGTAAGTCCCCGAATCGCCAGTTTGGACGGCAGCGCCAACAATAAAACGCTCGGCGAGCGAGCTGTTGACCGCTTCCGCACCCGTGTTAACCAAAACAAACATTGCAAATAACGCAAATGCTGCTAAATAAAAAACTCGTTTCATCTTATTTCTCCTCTGGGCTTCCGCTTTGTTACGGACTGACGTTGTTTATTAATCGAATCGATTCGGCAAACGCCGTTCGATAGCTACTTCACCGAAAAAATTAAACTGAATTTTGCGGTGCGCGGCCGCTTAACCATCTTCTTTCTGACAAAGAAAAAATATTCGCCCGTCTCAGGCAGCTCGAACGTTGAAACAGGTGAACTTTCGAATTCAGTTTCGAATTCAACGTCCGGGTTGAAAACACGATAGTCAAAAAGGCTTGTATCCGACATTTTCACCGTTACAATTTGCCCTTTCGTTGCGGCGAAAACATACTCCATTTCCTGCGAATTAGATAGATTACCGGTCAAAGTTATGCTCGACTTGCCTGCGGCAAATTGGATACGATTCGGCTCGGCCTTGCCGCCGACTTGGCTAAAAACGCTTGAGCTTGCAAGCAAAATTGTCGCAAACACGACTGCCAGCCTCGACCTCATATGCCTCTCCGCCCATTGCAAAATTTTATTTCGACTTGGATACTATAGCCCATTATGGCGAAACCGGAAAAAGCAGAATACGACGCTTACTACGAAAAATATATTTCACTGGTTGACGAGAACAGCCTGTTGGAATCGCTAGCCGCTCAACCCGACGAATTGCATTCATTGTTCTACGGTTTACCCGACGAGCAAGGTTCGTATGCCTACGCCGATGGCAAATGGACGATAAAGGAAGTGCTCGGCCACCTTATCGATGGCGAACGGATGTTTGCATACCGGATCTTTCGAATTTCAAGGGGCGACACGACTCCGATCGAAGGATTTGAGCAGGATGGATATATCGAGAACGCCTATTCGAATTCGCGGGGCATTGCTGACTTGATAAACGAATTTCGACTATTAAGGGAAGCGAACATATTCATGCTGAAGAATTTAAAAGAAGAAGACTGGCGACGAATGGGCAATGCCAGCGGCCTGACGATTTCTGTTCGGGCCCTTGCATATATAATGGCCGGCCACGTTATTCATCACGTCAATATCCTGCGAATCCGGTATTTGGCTAGATGAAATACGATGCCATAATTATCGGCGGCGGCGCGGCTGGGCTCTCTTGTGCGATCGAAGCCGGGAAACGCGGACGTAGAACGCTCGTCATCGAACACAATGCCCAGGTCGGGAGAAAGATACTTATTTCCGGCGGCGGACGCTGCAATTTCACCAATACCGGTACAAAACCGGAAAATTTCGTTTCCGCGAATCCTCACTTTTGCAAATCGGCACTCGCACGTTATACTCCGCAAGATTTTGTCGAGCTAGTGAAGAAACACAAGATCGAATTTTACGAAAAGAAGCTTGGGCAGCTTTTTTGCCGCGAGAGCTCCCTACAGATAGTCGAAATGCTGCTGAAAGAATGTGAGGCAGCAAAGGTAGAACTTCACGTGGATTGTTCTGTGAAGAATATCGAACGCAACGAGCTTTTCGAGCTTGAAACTACTCGTGGAAAATTTACTTCGGAGAGTCTGGTGATTGCGGCCGGCGGCCTCTCTTATCCAAAAATCGGTGCATCCGATTTCGGTTATCGAATCGCCAAACAATTTTCCGTAAAACGCACAGACGTTCGTCCGTCGCTTGTCGCACTCGTTATGGCGGGCGGTAAAAGCTATTCAAAGCTTGCGGGAGTATCGGTTGACGCGAGTTTAACGGCCGGAAAACAAGTGTTTCGCGAGAACATACTGTTCACTCACCGCGGATTATCGGGCCCAGCGGTCCTACAGGTCTCAAATTATTGGCAAAAGCTGGAACCGATTTCCATCAACCTGCTGCCGGAAACCAACGCACTGGAACAACTCAATGCCAATCGAAGCAGGGGCCAAACCATCGAGAATTTCCTGGGCAGCCTACTCCCGCAACGTTTTGCCGAGAGGTTTGTCGCGCAAAATGTTGCGAATAAACCGCTAAGCCAACTTAGCAACAGAGAGGTGGAACATATTGCCGGCCTTCTCAATGACTGGCGTGTAGAGTTTAACGATACCGAAGGTTACGACAGGGCGGAAGTTACGCTCGGCGGCGTCTCCACTGATGAGCTTTCGTCGCAGACGATGGAAGTGAAAAAAGCTCCCGGACTCTATTTTATCGGTGAGCTTGTGGATGTCACCGGATGGCTCGGGGGTTACAATTTTCAATGGGCCTGGGCTTCCGGTTTTGCAGCGGGACAGAGCGTTTAAAATGTGGGGAGGGAAACGTCTCCCACTCCGTTTCCCTCCATTTCGCGTCAATTACGTGGAGTAATCGACCACGAACTCGTTCTAACAAAAAATGTTGGCCCTCGCGAACACAACCCCTATCACCTCTAACGGATGAAGCGATTACGACGGAAAACTCCTTTACCAATTGCAAGTAGAGTACGAAATTGCCACAAACTTTATGAGATGTCAAGAAAAATCCGCAGTTATTGTGTATTAATTCAGGTCGCTACAACGACTTTTAGTATTTTGTCGATAATTTTTATGAGGTTTCCGTCGGGACAATTGAGTGACAGCCTTAACGAAAATCCGAAATATCCATTCCAAAACGCTCATTGACATATTCTTCAGCCGATTTGTTTACATTGCGCAGATTTACAAGCCGCCGTTCGGATTTCTTGATGTGGGTTCTGGTGCGTTCGGCCATTTGCTTGAGCATATTTCTGCCCTCGGCAATCTCGGCCTGTGCTTTTTGGTTTAGCGTAAAGAGTTCGGAAGCTTCGGTTCTTTGCTTCTCTTCAAACAATTCGACCATGCGGTATTTGATTTGCGATATTTGACGGATTGCCCGAACAAGATCGTCGCCGACCGAATCACCCGTGACTTGATCGGGACTGGTGCGGAAATCGTCAACCAACTTATTCAACAGCATCTGGTCTCCGGCAGAATAGGCCTCGTTCAATTTTGCCATCAACCCGTGCCGCCTTTCTTTTTCGGCAGAGTCAAGAGCCAAATCCGGATGAATGACACGGGCGAGATCGTGGTAGGCTTTTTTCGCTTCCGGCGTTGGCCTTAATCTAAACGAGATTACTTCGAAGTTCTCATCGTTCGCGCGAGCAGCCGATTCCTCTGCACGCCGCCTAAATTCTTCAGCCTTTTTTCGAATCTCTTGATCGTCGGGGACGAGCTTCGCCTCCTCTTCGGCAATCTGTGCTTCTATCTCGTCGAACTCTGCATAGAGCCGCCCGACTTCCATTGTGTATTGAGCTTCAAAACGCTCCAGATCGGCCCGAAGATCGGCCATTTCCTCCTCGCTGTCGGCAAGGCGATCTTTAAGGCGCTCCAGAACAGCCTGTTTTTTATTTAGTTCTACACTCTCGGGAGCGAGGTTGTTCATAAAAACGCCCGAAAGACTTTTCAGCCTGCAATGATGAGCAGGCTCGGCAGCCTGTTTTACGAGTAAAGGTTCATCGGCCGTGTAAGCACTTTTATCGGATCTTCAATGTTCATTGCCTCGCGCACATAATACGGCTCTCCCGCGGCGACCCCGATCAGCGAACCGAAGTAACGCGAACGGTTCTCAAGTTCTGCGAGAAAACCGCGAGCGGTCAGTCGCGTTTCAGATTCGCTGGAATTCGGATCGTGAAATTGCGACCTATGAGCGCGGATCGCGTCCATCTTTGCTTCCAGAAAATCTGAAATATCGACAATAAATGTTGGTACCACAAGTCGCGAAAAAACATTGTGAGCGACGATTGGCACCGCGATCTTTTCGCCTCCGGTTTCCTCATCATATTTTTTCATGCTTGCCAAACGCGCCGATTCGCGGACCAGTTGTGCTATATGGTCATGATCCGGGTGCGGGTCGCCTATCTGGTGCGTCAACAATACTTTCGGCTTCAGGCGACGAAGAACACGCACCATCGCCGTTCGAGAGTTATCATCGACGAATACGTGCCCGTCAGCCAAACTAAGATTCTCACGTATATCAAGCCGCAAAATCTCCGCCGCTTCCGTCGCTTCGACGGCACGGCCTTCGACGGTCCCCCGCGTTCCCATTTCGCCTCGCGTCACATCCAAAGCACCGGTGCGGTAGCCGAGGCTTTTCATCTTAAGAAGCGTCCCGCCGACTGTCAGCTCGACATCGTCCGGATGCGCAAATATTGCAAGAATATCTACGTGATTCATTGCCTTCAATTTACCATATCAAGACTCTAAACAGGATGGACACGATATCAAGGATCGGCTTTTTTATCCTGCATGTCCTTTTAGAAATTCTACTTTTGCTAAGATGAATAAATGAAATTGACTGTCCTCGGCTCAGGCACATCGGTTCCCCATCCAACGCGGAGCAGCTCCGGGTATTGGCTCGAAACCGGAAATGGAACTCTGCTATTGGATTATTCGGCCTCGGCGATACACCGAATGGCGCAGGAAGATTTGGACTGGGCGAACCTCGACGCGATCTGGATCTCGCATTTTCACCTCGATCATTGCGGCGGACTGGCTCCATTCCTGTTTGGGACGAAACACGCTTCAAATACTCAGGATCGGACAAAAACTTTGCGTATCTTCGGGCCGACAGGTTTGGAAGACTTATTGTCGAGCTTTGACCGGACGAATAACTATGGTTTGCTCAAACAGCCGTTTCCTGTTGAAATAATCAAAATTGAATCGCTTGAATCCTTTGAGATCATGCCAAACTTGACCGCAGTCGCCCTCTCCATGCCGCACACGGACGAAAGCCATGCGATCCATCTCCGCGGGCCGAACGACAGGACCATCGTCTACACGGCGGATACTGGTTTTTCGGAATCGCTCGCGGCGTTTGCCCGGAAAGTCGATCTGCTATTGATGGAATGTTCGTTCGTGAAAAATAAACCGGCCGAGAAACACCTGGAACTTGCGGAAGCGATGTACCTTATTCGCAAAGCCGCTCCAAAAAAAGCGGTGCTGACGCATTTTTATCCCGAATGGGACAATACTAATTTTAAGGATGAGATGGCGCGATTTTCGCCGGGCTGCGAGGTAATGGAAGCCGTCGATGGGTTGCGCTTGGATATCTCGGAATAAGTGAAAAGTAATAACTGATAGCTGATAACTAAGATCCGCTCCGACGTTATCAGATATTACTTATCAGTTATCAGTTATTCGGAGATTTAGAAAACAGGAGGTTCAATTCTTTACATTCTGCTTGGCCATTGCCATCAGTTCTTCAGGCATCCATTCCGCAATAACCTTGTCTTCCGCCTCGGCAATTCCTTTACTGCGATTTCGCCATTCCTTTTGCGGATCGTCCTCGCGGCCGGATTCTTTTGGATAATTCTCGACCTGTTCGAGACTGATGATGATGCCATGCGCGACATCGTTCCAGTCTTCATTCTGAATGCCGCGCAGCACGACCGGCAAGCCCGCCGTCCAATCTTCTTCGGGAGTAATATTGTCGTATTCGGGGATGGTCAAAAACGCCGTCGCCGGAAACGCCTTGCCGCTGTATTCGCTGATAAGCTGCGATTTAACGTCTTTGTATGACGCATTTGGATTTGCCTTTCTCATCTCCAATGCGCGGCGGAAAATATCTGATACCGTTGGCTGATTATTCATAATTAACCTGGCAAGTAAGGATTGAAACCACAGAGTAACACAGATGGACACGGATTTTAACTCAAAAACGGTATGGCTATCGGATTATTAAGCTTGGCTTTCACCTGTGTTAACCTGTGTGCGTCTACGGACAAATTTTATGCGGAAATTCATCTATCAGTTTCATCCAGTTCTCGGTATTTTGGTTTCGATCCCAGTTTTAGCATGGGCGCTGAGCGGATTTCTGTACGCGCTGCCGAATATGGTAGAGGGCGGTTCGGTCGAGAAGATTGATGCGTCG
>JAYSON010000267.1:0-4019 GCA_043722725.1 Chloracidobacterium sp. | reverse complement strand
GGCTTATTTTCGATGCTTTTGATAAAATGTCGGCCTTATCTTTTGCGTCAGATTTTGAAGCACTGCCGGCTTCGTTTAGAACGACGATGCGAAGGCCCTGGTCTTTTAGTTTGCCTAGCTCGGCGATCATCCAGCTTAGGGAGAAGAAATAGTCTTTGTTGAACATCAGCAAATAGCGATTCACTCCCGGGCCGGGCATTTTGTTAAACGGTGAATTGACAATCTCTGGCGTGAGGTATTTTTGGATATTTTTATCGTTTGACGAAATCTCCGTCAGTTGGATACAGCCTTGCAGGGCTTGGGGATAGATGCTGAGCCAGCGGAGTTTGCGGCGAAACTCATGGACCTGAGTTTCCAGTTCGGTGAAACCTGATTGATAAGTAATATCGAAGGCGTTGATCTTGTCGATAGATTTGCGATAGAGCGATTCGATCGCCTTCATCTCTGCCTTTTCTTCCAGCCAATCCGCCCCGCGCAATTTTTTTCGTATTTTATCGATGCGATCAGCGTCCTTGCCTATCCAGTTCTCCTTTATCAATAGATCATTCAGCAGTTTAGTTTTTTCGCGGGCCTTTGACTGCGTAAATTCGGTCACGTCGGCACTTACCTTTTTATCTTGCGCAAACTCTTTCGCAAAACCGTCGTAGTAATCGATCGCACCAAGAGCATCCTCAAGTAGTTTGAAGTGCTTCTCAATCTTGCCAAACCGCTTTTTGTTATGGATTCCGCTGTATAGTTTGGCCAAACCTTCAAGCATAAAGATAGGCGTCCGGGCACCGTTTTGATAAAGCCAAAGTGCCGCGTCTTTTTGCCCAGCCGAATTGACAAGCAGTTCTTCCAACCGGTCCAGGTAAAGTGCAAATCTTGTAACCCCTTTCGTCATATTTGCTTGTCGAGAAATGAATATTATCTTAGATTATGAATCTTAGCAATTTTCAAAAAATTACGCATCCGCGAGCAAAAATTTGAATCGGAACCTTTCCGATGTCCTGGCGCATGGGACAATGCCCGGTGTTCTGTCGTAGAATTGCGAGAACCATATGAAAGAAAAACAAATCCAATTCTATCGCTGGGATGACATGCCCAGGGAGCGTGTTTCGGAATCGTTGGAGCGGCGGCTGATTGCCGGTGAGCGGATGATGCTGGCGCATGTTTATTTGGAGAAGGGGTGTGTTGTGCCGAGGCATTCGCATGAGAATGAGCAGTTGACGTATATACTTGAAGGGGCGTTGCGATTTTGGATCGGCGAGAATGGCGAGGAAGAGGTCGTGGTCCGTGCGGGTGAAGTTCTGGTTATTCCGTCTAATGTCGTGCATATGGCCGAGGCGCTTGAGGACACGCTGGATGTCGATATTTTCAGCCCGCCGCGGCAGGATTGGATCGATAAGACCGACGATTACTTGCGGCAGAAATAGTAGTAATGCGCGAAAGAGAACCACCCCGTCAGCGGTAGCCGCTGCCACCCCTCCTCAGGCAGGAGAGGAGCTAATCTTATGGACCTCGGACTCAAAGGAAAAGTTGCTTTGGTAGCCGCCGCCAGCCAGGGGCTTGGGCGAGCCGTGGCGGAAGAATTGGCGATGGAGGGAGCCTCGCTAATCCTGTGTGCCCGCGGCGAGGAGAAATTGAAGGCGGCGTGCGATTGGATACGGCAGCGGACGGACTCGCCTGTTTTGGGAGTGCCCGGCGACCTTTCCGTAGCGGCGGACGTCGAAAGGATAGTTCGGGAAGGAACGGAAAAATTCGGACCTATAGAAATTCTCGTCACAAACACAGGCGGCCCGCCGGCCGGGCCTTTTGAAAACCTGAATCGAGTCGATTGGGAGGATGCCGCCCGCAGCCTGCTGACAAGCGTCCTCGACCTAACGCGGCTTGTCCTTCCCGGAATGAAGGAGCGGAGCTGGGGCCGAATCCTGAATATCACCTCGATCGCGGCTAAACAGCCGGTCGAAAATCTAATACTGTCCAACAGTTTGCGGGCCGCCGTCACCGGCTTCGCCAAGACGCTCGCTGATGAGGTCGCCGTGCACGGAATAACAGTAAACAATATCATGCCGGGCTACACGCTTACCGAGCGCGTCGATGAGCTTGCAAATTCAATCGCCGAACGGGAAGGCGTCGATCCAGCCGAAGTACGCTTACGCTGGGAAGCCGCGATCCCGATGAAGCGTTTGGGAACCCCAAAAGAGTTCGCCGCCCTCGCCGCATTTTTGGTCTCCGAGCGTGCCAGCTACATCACCGGCAGCTCTATCGCTGTAGACGGCGGCTGGATTCGTTCGCTGTTTTAGAGAGTCACTGCCGCAGTTCCGCAAGTTGTGGTTCCGCTTCGGGTTTTAGCGCTTTTTCGTGATGTTTCGCGGTCACGAAATAAAAATCTCAAAAACTGAAACCGCGAATTCACATCAAATCACGCCGAAATAAATCAAAGCCTAAACAGCGAATTTGAAATCGTCCCGCTACTTTTTGGGAACAGGCCTTGTCGCGTATGTTCCGGTTCAGTATTGACGGAAACGGCGCTAATATGGATAAACGGTATCGGTATATGAAAAAACTTCTTCCAGTAATATTAGCGTTGTTGGCGGTCTCAACCTTCCCTCAAACGTCCGATCTTGCAGCAAGCACGTACGCGAATAACGGTAAGTTGATCAGCCTTACCAATATATTAGGGTTAAGCGACTGTCCGACGAAGAACGGAGTGGGCAAGGTAAAAAAGATCAAGATTCGGGGTAATTCGGCCACCTTCCGTTTAGGGGGAAGAGACGAAAAGATCAATATTGAGGTTAACCTGGACAGGCTCTCCGCCGCGGACCGAAGGGTGGTTTTTTTGGATATGATAAGGTCACGGTATATCCTGCGTGTCGCTGGTTATTCCTGTAACCCGGACGGTATCATAGCGGCATTCAGCCTCTATCGGGAATAAAGACAGGCTCAGCCCCGAATGCGTGGCGGGGAACTCTTAATCGTTTTTCGCAGACAATTCTATTATGAAATTTACGATAGACGAATGCCTTGCGATGCTCCCATTGCCGGGCACGGAAAAATGGAAGGACGGCGTTTGGGACATACAGCCGCACGAGAGCGGAGAAATCCGCTCGTTTTCTTCGCGCCGGAAAAGACCGATTACCAGACGTTTCACGACGAGAACGAGTATTATTTTATCGCACGCGGCAGCGGCGAATTGATGATCGACGGCGAACGGTTTCCGACCGCGGCCGGAAATGCATTTTTTGTGCCGGCGAAGGTCCCGCATCATTTCGAGAATTTTACGGACGATTTTGCCACGTGGGCTCTTTTCTTTTAATGACGTGACTGAAATACCCTTAGTCAAAATTCGGTCTTGTTTCGGGTGTTCAAGCTGCTACATGCAAACACCAAAGCTCCAGCGTGGAGCAGGGAACGGAACACGCTATTTCAGCTTGCCGAGCAATTCAGAATAATCTTCAATAGCAGCATTTATGACGCCGTACGATTGTTCGCGGCCATACGAATAAGCGATCTCGCAGATATTCGGCGCGTCCGGTAAACTCTTGTAAGTAAGGAAGTAATGCTCAAAGCGTTCGAGTATCCCTTTCGGAAGCTGGGCGATTTCCTGGTACTGTTCAAAGACCTTATCGCCTTTTAACACGGCGATTATCTTATCGTCAGCTTCGTTATCGTCGATCAGGCAAAACCCGCCGATCGGGATGGCTTTCAGGATAATATCGCCGCGTGGGATGTGGTGCTCTGATAGCACAAGAATATCGAGCGGATCGCCATCGCCGCCTGTAATCGAGATGTCGGAGCCAGTTCGGGCGAGGTTGGCAACGCCATCATAACAATATGTCTGCGGAATGAATCCGTAGTTCGCCGGTACGACATTAGAATACTGCTGCGGTCGGTCGATCTTGAGGTAACCAGTCTCTTTGTCGACCTCGTACTTGACTGTATCGCGCGGAACGATCTCGATAAATACGGTTACTTCCTCCGGAGCGGTTTCACCGATCGGAACCCCGTGCCACGGGTGAGCTTTGTTGGTTCTGAAC
>JAYSON010000266.1:0-4625 GCA_043722725.1 Chloracidobacterium sp. | reverse complement strand
CAAGTATTCCTCGGCGGACATATAAGTTTAGCAGCGGCTAATCCTCGAGTCTTCAACGAGCGGTTTGTAGTTAGAACGCTGGTTGATATTCACCGAGCTCAGGCCACATACCAGGCGGTTAACGGCAACGGAAATTTTGGCTCTCTGGCTAATTTATATTCGGCAGGATTGATAGACTCGGCGTTGGCGACGAGCAGCAAATATGGATATACCTTTGCAATGTAGGTCACGTCGAATACAGCGGGAACGCCGTCAAGATTTAACATTACGGCCACCCCGCAGCGTTATTCGAAGACCGGACGACGGTCGTTTTATCAAGATGAAACCGCCGAGGTCCGCGGCGGCGACAAAAACGGTGATTTGGCAACGTTCGCTGATCTTATAATAGACACCTGTCCCGCCACCGAGGTTTGCGCGATTCAGGCATTACGAACACTGCACGGCGCAGAATATACTTATCAGGCAACCTCCGGTTACCCCAATTTTGGCAGTCTGTCCCAATTGGCCGGCCTCAGTCTGATCCGGGCAAGCTGGGCGTCGGGAAGTGTCTCGGGATACAACTTCACGGTGACTTTTGTTTCTCAAACGCCGACCGCTCCTGCATCGTTTATGATCAGCGCGGTCCCTCAAACCTACGGGACAACCGGCATCCGATCGTTTTTTATAGGTGAGAATGGCGTTATTCACGGTGCCGACAAGAACGGCTTGCCCGCTGATGAGAACGATCCGCCTTTGAACCAGTAAACTTTAAGGTCATTTTACAAAGCCAGTAGGTTTAGGCAAGTTCAATTCTGTCTTTCGATCTTAGATTGTGCCAAGCAAACTATTTCATATCCCGTTGCTCGCCTGTGTTTTACTGCTGCTAGTGCTGGTTGGCTCAAATTCGAAGAACTCTCTTGGTCAAGATTTGTTTCAGGAAAGATCGGTTATCAGTGACCTCAACAGGATTCACGGCGCGCAGATGACTTTTAGTGCAACCTCCGGAAACGGGAATTTCAGCACCCTCAACCAGTTAGTGGAAGAACGATTGATTGATCCCGCCTTGGCATCAGGTGAAAAATACGGCTACTGGTTTCTGTTGCAGGTCACGCCAATGAATTTAATCTCGAGACCAGCAACCCCCGCAAGGTTTAGTATTATCGTAACCCCTCAGCGTTACGGCCAAACCGGCCGGCGGTCTTTTTTTATTGATGAATTCGGCGAGATCCATGGCGGCGATAAAAACGGTCGTCTTGCCGGAGCAGACGATCCGTTTATTGATGGATGCGTTGTATCGGGAATTTCTGACAACGAACGCTGCACGCTCCAGGTGCTCCGGTCGCTTCACGGTGTGGAAATGACCTACCAAGCAACCTCCGGGAACGGAAACTATGGCAGCTTAAAGCAGCTTGTCGCATCGGGCCTGGTGTGGAAAAGCCTTTCGAACGGCGTTCGACACGGTTACAGTTTTTCCATCATTATTTCCAGTAGAAATTCCGACGCTCCCGCGGATTCTCGAATTTCAGCGCATCCTCAAAAATACGGCATTACCGGGATCAGATCGTATTTTATCGGGGCTGACGGTGTCGTGCGTGGAGCGGACAAGAAGGGTCAAATAGCGACCGAAAAAGATCCGCCATTCGATATCTGCCTATCCGCGCTTATTCCGGAAATCGAGCAATGCATTTACGGCACTGTCGGAATCTCTACTACGCACAGATGTCTTACGCCCAAGCGGCGGGCAACGGAAATTTTGGCAGTTTGACGGAGCTTCGAGAGGCAAAATTGATCGATCAAGGTCTGGAAACAAGTTTATTGCACCCATATTCGATTTCGATCGAAGCAACGCCTTCGACAAACTCTTCGCCCACTAGATTCAGAATCACGGCAATTCCTCTAGTTTACGGAAAAACGGGCGTTACGTCTTTTTTCATCGACGAGACTGATCTAGTTCGCGGGTCAGACAAAAACGGAAAACCGGCGGACGGTAGCGACGCTCCAACAAATTACTAAGGTTCTAGGGATTTAGCAGAACAAGCAGCCTGTCGGCCCAATCGGAGCGCGAGTTTTTCAATATCTCGTACTGGACCTGGGCCATGTCGCGGTTGCCAAGTTTGATATAAGAACGGCCGAGATTATATCTGGCCCTGTCAAAATCGGGGTTGTAGCTTACCGCGTTGTTAAAGGCGTCTATACTTTCTTCGGCCTTGCCAAGCTCGATCAGGCTTTCTCCGATGAAGTTATAAGTTTTCGCGTCGGGTTTGTAGGTTTTTAGCTGCTCGAATTGAACGAGGGCGTCGGCATAGCGCTTCTGTTTGAGATAAGCCATTCCGAGCTTTTCGATGGCATTGGCGTGGTCCGGTTTCAACAAAAGTGCTCGTTTATATGCAAGAATTTCTTCGTCGGCGCGATTCAATTTCTCAAGGCTTAAGCCAAGCGAATACTGCGTGTCGGGCTTATCATCCTCAAGTTTTATCGCCTGTCGATATGCGTCCGCCGCTTCCTTGTACTGGCCAAGAGCAAAGCTTGATGCCCCAATATTTACGAACGTCTCCGCCCATTCCGGCCTAATTTTCGAGGCTTGCCGCGACGCTTTTAGCGCTTCCGTGTGTCGGCCCTGAACGCCATATGTAAAACCGGCCTGATACCATGCTTCGGCATAATTCGGATCGGTCTCGATCGCCTTTTCAAAAAACGTAATCGCCCTGGGGAAATCATCGCGAGAAAGCTGTGCAACCCCCTGCGAATACAGACGCTCGGCCGCAGCACGTTTATTCTTCTGCGTGACGGCGGTCAGCGACGAAAATGTTTGAAGATTGGTGACTTTGAGCTGAAATATCCTCTCTGACGGAACGGCGAAATTCAAACTTTGCCCCTCGGCAGCCTGCAATGTTGCGACTCCGATGACCTGCCCATACATATTCACGACCGGTGATCCTGAAGATCCTGGTGATATCGGCGCCGTGATCTGAATGATCTTGCCGTAGCCCGAGATTTCCCTTACAGCTGAGACGATTCCGTTTGAAACGCTGCCTTCGAGGCCGAACGGGTTGCCGACCACCACGATCGACTCGCCTTCCTGCGGAACCGCCCTGGCGATCGGAAGTGGAATTGCGAGTGCCAATGGCACCTCGACCTGTAGCATCGCAAGGTCGCCCTCGCCATCGACAGCCAATACGCCGCGAACCGTAAACTTCTTGCCGTCAAGCAGATGGACTTCGACACGGCTCGATTTTTCGATCACATGCCGGTTGGTGATCACCCTGTCCGCCGCAATAAAAAACCCGCTGCCGCGCGACAGCGTGTTCCCTTTGGCGTCAAACGTTTCGATTGCGACCGAGGACGGTTTAATACGCCGCACGAGTTCCGGCAGTAAGTCCTGCGCGCCGATCTGCAATACGAATGCGGACACTAGCATCAGAAATAAACAAATGTGGCGAACCGGAAATTTCATAGTTCGTGCGAGAAGCGCTTCCGTCCGCAATTATAAGGGTTTTGTGGAATTCAAACAAATTTCAACAGCTCTTGTTCCGTGGTCAAGATATAAATCCGAACCACTGAACAAGAAGAACGAATTGGAAGCTATTTAATTATGCCATTGCCGTCGAGTGCAGTGTAAACGTCGGTTGAATAAGGTCCGAGCCATTTATCCGAATTCGGCCGATTTGATTTCATTGCTCGAAACCGCCTGTTCCGCGAGCACGGATACTGAATTGGTTGCGCCAAAAACAACGCCGGTCAACATAACCACCGCGATTACCGACAATAACGTAAATCTAAACTTCATTATTTTTTTTTGACACTAATAGGATGAACGGCATAGGTTTGATAATTTGCAACCACTTTTGGTTGTCCCGACCGAAAATGCCTGCGTCCGCTTTTGTCCAGCGAAAAGAAACGCTACTATTCTATAAACAAAGGAACGCACCAAAATGCCAAAGAAAATTGCACTCGCGGCCGATCACGCGGGTTTTGAAGAGAAGGAAAAACTGAAAACGACGCTCGACGAGCTCGGCGTAGAGTATAAGGACATGGGGACGTATTCGAACGAGCCGGTCGACTACCCCGATTTCGCAAAAAAGGTTGCGGAGGCTGTTTCGCGAGGCGAATACGACGAAGGTTTACTAGTCTGCGGCTCGGGCACTGGAATGGCGATAGCGGCGAATAAAGTTCCAGGAATCCGGGCGGCTGTGGCTTGGAACGAAGAGATTGCCCGTCTCTCGCGCCAGCATAACGATGCCAATGTGCTTTCGCTCGCGGCACGCTACACGCCGGATGACGAGTTGAAAAAAATCGTAAAAGCGTGGCTCGGAGCCGACTTCGAAGGCGGCCGGCACAAACGCAGGGTAGAAAAAATTACAGAAATAGAAAAGGCGGAATTATAGAAATATGGCAAAGATAGTGGCATTTGCGGGAAGTCTTCGTAAAAACTCATACAACAAACGCGTTTTGAATGTCGCCGTCGAAGGTGCAAAAAACGCGGGTGGAGATGTGACCGTGATTGATCTGGCCGATTATCCTATGGCGATCTATAACGCGGACGATCATGAAGCAAACGGCCTCGATCCGAACGCTTTGCGGTTTCAAGAGATTTTAAAGGATCACGACGGGCTGCTCATCGCATCGCCCGAATATAATGCTTCGCT
>JAYSON010000265.1:0-5131 GCA_043722725.1 Chloracidobacterium sp. | reverse complement strand
TGCTCCGCATAATCCGTGTGTATCTGTGTTCATCCGTGATTAAAAATCTTACCTCTGTGTCCTGTGTGGCTAAATCCTCTGCGGCTCAATGGTGCGATGAATTCCCTGAATCTTATGAAACATTGCGTCCACCGAGCTTTCATTTCCGACCAATTGCGCAAGCGTGATCCGCGAAAGCGCGTTTTCGACGATTTCGTGAAGGCCGATGATCACCGGCCTTATGCCGCAATCGCCGTGGTGAACACATGAATCGAGCACGCCTGTATAGCTGTCGCAATGCTTATTCATCACGTCCTCATCGAGCACTTTTATGATCTCGTTGAGGTGAATTTCATTAGCCGGGCGCGACAAAAAATAGCCACCTTTCGTACCGCGCGTCGAGTGAACGAAGCCCGCTTTGTTCAAGAGCCACATCAGCTTGCCTGCGTTCGCCGCCGAGATGCCTTCACGCGCCGCGATCTGCGGCAAGGTCAACGATTCGCCCTCGCGCAGATTTGCAAGCTGCACCAAACATCGCAGCCCATATTCCTCTTGTGCCGAAATCTTCATAAGCTAAACTCAATTAAGGGATTACGTAACCTTAAGAAGATTATGACAAATCATTACTTTTTAGTCAAGATTAAAAATGCTGGGAACGCAGGCGACCCGCCTGCATCAGTGCGAAGCACGAACAACCCTCGGTGCATCAGCAAGGTGAAATTACCAGCGATTGACGCCGCAAAAGCCCGCGGCGTTGCAGGCTAGGGCGCCTGCGTTCCCGGGGGAATTAGTTGTTATTCGTACTTTCCACGAATTTTCACAGCTCTTTCGATCAGATCGACATTCTCCAGTATTTTCAGCCGCAGGTCTTTATCGAGATTCGGGTTATCGGCAAGAAATTTATTGACGATCGCCAAAGCCTCTTCGCTCCGCTGCCCGCCGATAAATGACGCCAGCCAGCCGTTTACAAAGAATATCTTGCGGTTTCGTTTGTGATTCGGGAGTTCTTTTAACGCTCGTTCGAGATACGGCAAGGTGAGATCGGCGTGGCGGGTGGAATTGAACGGCCCGAGTGCCGCTTCGATCCAGCTTTCGCTGATGTCTTTATTCGCCGTGAAATCGTTCCAGTATTTGGCTTTGTTCTCGCTCGTCGCAATACCGGCTTTAGCGGCGTAGGCATAGCGTTTGGCTTCATCTGATGTTTCGGTCTTTTCCAAACCCGCCAGCAACGCCAGAGCGTCTGGATCGCCGAGTATTAAAAGGCGGGTAACGATGTCGAAGCGGTCCTTCGTGCGCAGAGGCAAGCTCTTAAACTCCCCTCCTTGATTAGGAAGGGAGGCCGGCTTTGCGGCCGGGGTGGAATTCTTAAACTCCCCTCCTTGATTAGGAGGGGTGGCAGCCGCTGCGGCTGACGGGGTGGTAGACGCCTCGGCCAACATCCGCTTCAAAACACCTCGCGCATTCTCCGTCGAAGCAATATTCAAAAACGCCCGGTAAAACGTAATACGCTGGCCGAGAGTGGGAGCATTCTGCATCCGGTCGATGAGCAGATCTTCGAGGCTCTTTTGTAGGTCTACGGACGGAGACGCGACCATACGGGAGCGTGCCTGTTTAGTTGTGGCGACTGAAGCACGCTCGGTCACACTCGCGTTTCCGCCCGTAGGCACAACCGGCATATAGTACGTCATCGCCGTCGAAATGCGTCCAAGCAGCGTCTGAATGGTGCTCTCATCCGACTCCCCGCCTTGATTAGGAGGGGTGGAGTTTTGGCTCCCCTCCTGTTTGAGGAGGGGTGGTGGCGTTTTGCCGACGGGGTGGTCGGCTGACGGGGTGGTAGATTTCTGGGAAACGGTCGACAAATTCTTCACCACCATCTCAACATACTCCTTCGGATCAAGCTCGCCCTCGCGGACGCTGTCCCAGAGGCTGCCCCACATCATCGTGCGAAGAAAATCGTCCTTTTCGCTGCCGATATTTTTCAGCACGTAATCGCGGCTTTTGTCATCGAGCAGAAAGATGCCGTAGCCGTAGTCGCCATAGTTCGGGAAGACAAATGTTGCGTTTCGCTTGTCGCCAAGTTTCAGGAAGTCAATGCCGCTCAACTCAGGAGATAATGGGTCCCATCCGGGCAGATTTGGGTTTATGTATTTCTTTTCAATTCTGTTCTGCCCGTCCGGAAAAGCCTCAAGCACGTGGAACGCCTGACCCCAACTAGTTTGCCCACCGATGGAGTTGGATTGCGACAAGCCGTATCGAATTGGAACTGAATAAGGAGCTTTTCGTCGGACCCGGTACTTGGGCATTCCCGATTCCTTGATCCACGTTTCGCTCCATCGGCGAATAGAATTGAATTCACTCGTTTCCAATTCCGTCACCAAATCTTTCCATTCCGCATTCGCAAACTCGTGCTTCTTCAAAAACGCCCGCACGGCTGTTTGAAATTTATCCGGCCCGATATAGAACTCGGCCTGTTTTAGAAACGAAGGGGCTTTGCGGTAGACGATGTTGCCGTAGGCGGATTTAGCGGCGTTTAGGTTGGCGATCTCCTGGTAGATGGGCGTGGTGCCTTTGGTGGAGTCGGTGAGGTAGGCGGCCTGTTTGTTGCGTTCGTAGAAGACCTTCCAGGCGTTGTATTCGGGCATCACCTTTTCGAGCGTCTTGTACGCCATAAACTCGGCAAAGCCTTCCTTCAGCCACAGGTCGTCGAACCATTTCATCGTCACCGTGTCCCCAAACCACTGGTGCGCCGCCTCGTGAAAAATGACGTTCGCCCGCGAAATATAGTCGTTCCTAGTCGGCTCCTGCGGGAAAATGACGGAAGATTCGCGTAGAAAAGTCGCCCCCGCATGCTCCATCCCGCCAAACGGAAATTCGGGAATTAGGACGAGATCGTATTTTGGAAACGGAAATTTGTAGTCGAAATAGGTTTCGAGGTATTTGATGCCCTCGCGGTTAAGCCGAAAGACCTCGGCAGCGTGGAGCTTGAACTTGGCGGCTTGGGATTTACGGACGTAAATGTCAGAACCGGTGGCGGTAGCGACGGGTCTCTTATGGGGCACGGGCAGGAGGCCAGTCGCTATCGCTCCCGGTTCTGACACCCGCTCGAACGGCCCGGCGACAAATGCGAAGACGTAGGTGCTGATGGGTTTGGTTTGAGCGAACCCGAAATCATTTGGACAAAACTTTCCGGCCCTACACTCGTATTTCGTGACGTTTTCGATTACGGAATTCGAAATGACCTTCCATTCTTTGTCTACTTTAAGGTCCAACTCAAACCGAGACTTCAAATCCGGCTGATCAAACACCGGAAACGCTGTGCTCGCGTCGCTTGGCACGAAGAGCGAGTAGATATATTCCGCTCCGTCCTCTTTATCAACGTACCGCGTGATCGCCGATCCGCTGGTCAGTATCGGCGAAGTAAAATCGAGCTTGATGACATTCTCGCCCGCGACAACACCGTCGCCGAAAATGAGGTGTTCGTTCGATTCCTCATATCTTAAAAACTCCCCTCCTTGATTAGGAGGGGTGGCAGCCGCTTCGGCTGACGGGGTGGTAGAAAGCACGTGGCCGTTGATTGACAAGTTAGCAACCGTCGAGCGACTCTCATTGCCGCGAATCTTTCGCCAGTCCAAAACAATGGGAGAACCACCCCGTCCGCCCAAAGGGGCGTCCACCCCTCCTTCGTAAGGAGGGGAGCTTTTTGTCGCACCGTCGCCGCGTCTCGCTATCCCCGCGTCACGAACAAAGACCCGAATCTCCATCGTCCCCTTGAGCACCGGCGACCCCTTCTCAAGCGTCAGGTTTAGCTTGTACCGAACGTCCGAGTAACGTGCGCCCCGCCATTTGGCAAGCTCGTGTGAAACGCCGGGTTCAATCGGCGGCGTTTGGGCAAAAATGGAGGTGGACATCGCAAGCAGCAGAAGGACAAACAAATTTCTCATGAGTTTTATGGAAGCAGGCACCGCTTTAATTCTACGCCATTTCCTGTTAGTGCATCACCTAGGCCCAAAAGATGCCGAAGCCCGAGCGTAAGCAAGGGTCTAACACTCCGGCAGTCTCCGCGTCATTCTCAACGGACTCTGCGTTTAAAATGATTTTTAAACGCGGAGATCGCCGAGATTTCGCAGAGAACGCTGAGAAAATTGAATTTGGGCCTCCGCGCGGTTATTCCATGAAAAACTTTGAAAATTCGTTGCGTCTGTGATACGATATTGCGTCATCGCCACACGCATAGCGGGGCTATCGGTCTTTGAAAATTCGAAAAAATGCCTCTGAAACCGGCGTCGGGAACAGCAACAAAGTGAAAACCATTCCCAGACTAGTTACCCCTTCGGATCGCTAACATCATTGTTTGGATAAATTACAGGCGTTATCAGACACGTGTATTACATTTGTTTTAAAAAAACGCAGAACACGCCTGAAATATTTCCGTAAAGCTAATGATAACAATGGTTTGCACGTTCCGCTGACTTGCGGAACATGCCCGGAACAGGGCAGAACAACGGGAACTAAGATTGCTTGAAAAGGAAGATCAAAGCGTGAAATTAAAGTTCACAAATCCGGTAGCTCTAACAGGCTGGCCATCGCGGACAAAGGGTTTGAATTTCCATTTGCGGACAGCGTCCTTTGCGGCGGTTTGGAGCAGCGACGGGCCGCTTGTCTTTTGCACTTCTGACACGTCGCCAGACTCGTTCACAGTCACTTCGACCTTGACGACGCCGGTTGTCCGCATATTTCTTGCCGCGGGTGGATACACCGGTGCGGTTTGCTTGGTCGCGTATCCAACTAGTGAGCCGACTTCTATCGGGCCATCGGTCTTTTCGGTTTCGGTTTGCGGCGGAACGGTCTGCCTTGGCGGTTCGGAAGTTTGTTTCGGAGCGCTTTGGATAATCTGCGTTTTGAGCGGTTCAGCTACCTTTTTCCGTTCTTCCACGACCGGCTTTTCATTTATTGAGAGAAGCGCGTCGGACGGCTTGTTAGGTGTATCGACGGGCCGGGGCTTTGCGTCGGGCATGTCCGGCAATGTTGAGGTATTTACCGCAATTGTCGTTGGCGGAACCGTATTTGGGCTTGTCGTGCCGTCAACGGCGTTTGTGATCACGCTTCGCGAATTTGCGAGCTGTTCACGCGAATCGGCAACCTCGTCCTTCCA
>JAYSON010000264.1:0-2083 GCA_043722725.1 Chloracidobacterium sp. | reverse complement strand
TCGAGCTGATCCTTGCAAGTTCTTTTGCGCGGGTTTTGCTCCAAGTTTCGAGCGAATCCTTATCGTCCCGGTCAAATTTCGCGATCGCAAGCTGATTGTCGATGACGGTCGCTTCGCGGCCGCTCTTAACTACACCGGCGGCAGAATTGCCAACTTGTGCACGTCCTTTCCAAACCGCGATCTTGCTGCTTCCGTCCGGCGTTACATCCACGCGATAGATTCCTGATTCAATAATCGTATATTTCACTTTCGGAGCATTCACGACAACCCGGAATTCATCGTCGGCGAAAACCTCAAAAATCGCGCTGCCGCCCGCCAATTTGAGCTGTAAATTATCCAGCGAAGTCGTTTTAAACTCAAAAGCCGAATTCCCGCCAAGACGCAAATATGAGCCGGGATTCAATAGAATTTCGGCCTTTCCGTCAGCACCGGTCGATACGCGATCGCCGATCTCCAATTTATCTCCCTTGATCATGTGGCCGCTCTGTCCGTTTTTGCGGACAATGCCGACAGTTCCTTCAACCAAATTGACACCGCCCGCTTTTGCCGAGATCACATACTTATCTCCGGCCGCAGCCGTGATCGTGTCGTTTTGTGTAAAGGCCGTGCCGACGAACATCATCGCCGTTACCAAAACCGTAAAAATCCGCGAAACACTCGTTTTCATATTTTTCTCCTTCGAAAGGTTTTCACTAATAATAATTTCTTTTCGCAAAAATATCAATTTTTTTCATCTATATGATGTGGCTGTGTCCGGCGTCGTTGTTAAATTAAATGTCGAACAACCTTTGTATGTTTAGCGTAATCAAAGCAGCTGTCCGGGTAAATAGCCTGGGCTAGCAGATTAGATCAACCAATTTTATGGCCACGTTTAGGGATCCAACCCAATGTTTTGCACCGCTCGAAGTCGTCGAACGCTTGCTGCAAATCAGAGCGGAGTTGGGATTTACGGAAACTCTTTATTTGAATCGCTCCGAGGAACTAACTGATTTCCTCGACTCGTACGGATTTGATATCTACGCTTTTTCAACGAAAAACGACAAAATCAACTATGGTGATTATAGTTCGCCGGTCGTGCCGGGCGGGGACTCGCTTCATCTGTCGTTAAAAGCTCACTGATCGGTCGAGTTCTAGTTACAATTTCCAATCAACTGAAGGAACGCGGAAGGTGATTCAAGCAATTGAACGCTTTCCGCGTTCTTTTTAAGTTCAAAGGTGAAAAGGTGGAAAGGTGGAAAAGTTGGTTGGAATTGAACTCAAAGCTTTTTCACTCTTTCACTTTTAGACCTGCTCGCTTTCAAATAGCTTTGACGATAAAGAGCGTGCCGTCATCATCCAGAAATTTTCGTTCGGTAAAATTCGCGACGTCCTTTCGGATATGATCGATCATTTTTTTTGCGGGAAGATTAATACATTCGAGAACGCTTTTAGCAAAGCGGTCCTGCCCGTATTCTTCGCCGGTCCCGTTCGCGGCCTCGGTAATGCCGTCCGTGTAAATAACCATCACCTGGCCCTGCTCGAATCGAATAAAATGCTGGTGATAACGCGCATCGAGAAACATCCCAAGCGGCGTGTCGCCGTACTCGACGAATCGGTATTCACCGTCCGGTTTTATCAGCAATGGCGAACTATGGCCCGCGTTCGAATAAACGAACGTCCGGTTTGTAGTGTCCAAAATGCCGTAGATTGCGGTGATAAATTGGTGATCCTCGACCGAATCCCAGAGTAAATTGTTCACCTTCGACAATGCAATGTGCGGAGCATAGCCGACCTGCACACCGGCTCGCAGCGATGCCCGAAGAAAGGCCATCAAAAGGGCCGCCGGGATTCCTTTGCCGACTGCGTCCGCGACCACGATCCCGATCTGATCCTCAAATATCTGCACCCAATCATAATAGTCGCCGGAAACTTCTTCGGTCGGGAAAACATAAGCACTGATATCGAAATGTTCGATGTCGGGATCGCTTTCGGGGAGAAGCTGCAACTGCACCTGGCGAGCGATCTCAAGCTGTGCCTGCATTCGCTTTTTCTCGACCAACTGATCGTGAAGCTGAACTTTTTCAATAATTATCGCAACCTGCGA
>JAYSON010000263.1:0-1613 GCA_043722725.1 Chloracidobacterium sp. | reverse complement strand
GAACAAAGCCGTTTGGATCTCAGTTATTTCGGTTGTGTTGAGTTTTGTGGGCGGGTTTTTTCTTGCAAATGTCCTCAACCGTTCGGAACTTGACGGGTTGAGAAAAGAGAACGGACGTCTTAAAACGGCTTCATCCGAATCGGCGCAAAATCAGTCGGAGTTGTCTCTGACTAGTGACGAGATCCAAAAGAAAATTGCTGAAGCCGACCAGAACCCTCGTAATTTTGATTTTCAAAAGAAACTGGGCCTTGGGCTTTATCGCTACGCGTCAATGAAGCAGGACGCAAAGCTTCTCCTGGACTCTATCCGCATCCTGCAACGAGCTTTCGCTCTGGACGCCGGAGATAATGACATTCACGTCGGGTTGGGCAATGCGTATTTCGACGTCGGATATTTCAATAAAGACAATGAAGGTTTTAAGACATCGCGAAGTTTTTACGCGAAAGCATTGGAAAAAAAACCGAACGATGTCGAGGTTCGCACTGATATTGGGCTGACCTATTTCCTTCAAGAGCCGCCCGATCTCGGTCTCGCTGTCGCGGAGTTTGAAAAGTCGCTGAAAATCAATCCCAAACACGAAAAAACGCTTCAATTTCTTATACAGGCTTTGATTAAACAGAACAAAGCTGCCGAAGCAGCACAGTATCTGACGCAATTAAAAGAGGCTAATCCAAACAATCCGTCCCTATCCGAATTGTCCTCACTTATCGTTCAAAGCGGTCTTCCTATCGAAAAATGAAAGAAGCGATCTTCATACTTCTCATTGTCGCGGTTTTGATCGGATTAACGGCTTTCCGATACCGAAAACAGCTGGCCGCGGTGTTAAATGTTTGGCGAATGCTCAAATCGATGCGTCAGGTAGACAGTCGGGACGAGGGCCGCATCGAAGGAAGCGAAAGAACTTCCGGTCCGCTCGTCAATTGCGCGAAATGCGGAACGTGGGTGCCCGAAACGCGTGCCATGAAGTTCGGAAAGAATTCGTATTATTGTTCCGCGGCCTGCGTCGAAAAGAGTGCACGGATTATGTAACGCCAGCATCTTGCTGGCAGTATGGAGGGCATCTTGCCCTCCGTAATTTCTGAAACGGAGGGCAAGATGCCCTCCATACAGCCGCCGGGACGGCAGCGTTACGTTAGGAAGTTGTTGACGTACCAGGCGATCATTTGCTCGCCAAAGAGCAATGCCAGTATCGAGCCGATTCCTAAAAAGATACCAAAGGGAATTTGAGTTTGAAAGTCTTTCTCTTTTTGTTTCGCAATCACCGCTACGCCGACTATTGCTCCCGTAAACGCCGCAAGAAAAATCGCCAAAACGGACAGCCTCCATCCGAGTAAAGCTCCGACGCCAAGCATCATTTTCACATCGCCGAGGCCCATCGCATCGACCCCGCGAAGACGTTTCCAAATCTCACCCACCAGCCAAAGCGATCCACCGCCGGCAAGCGCTCCCAGAATTGCACCGATCACCGATACTACCGACGCCGGATAGCCTGCCAAATTCGTTGCCGGAGCAAAGGTCAAGTCGCTGAAATAATTCGTTTCAAAGATGAGCGGATACACGATTCGGACGAGCAAAGCGCAAACGAGCAATGGATAAGTTATTACATTCGGCAG
>JAYSON010000262.1:0-17336 GCA_043722725.1 Chloracidobacterium sp. | reverse complement strand
GACCGGCGGACGCAGACCTTCTACGGCGTCGTCAACGTGCTCCGGCTGGCATCCCACCAGAAATACCTTTGGCGGGCAAACGTTGAGAGCTTTTGCAAGCAGAATCACTTTTGACGGATCGGCGTAGTGCATGTCAACAAGCGATTGGTGCAGCTTTAGCGGGTCGGCATAAGGTTGATCCATCCGCGGTTCGACAACGAACAATGTTCCCGGTTCCGCGCCTTTGTCGATCGCATCAACCAGAATGAGCGCGTCGAAACCACCCATCAACTCCTGAACCAGTCCAATTCCGCCGATTCCGGCCTCGTAAATTTCCACGCCTTCATGAAGTTCGTAGTCGGCTGATAGACTTTCGACCACCCGGATACCGAACCCATCATCTCCTCGCAAAACATTTCCCATCCCGGCAACCAGAATTTTCATATGGCTTGATTTATTTTATCGGGTCAGATTCCGCGGGATGAACTTATATTGAATGAAGGGTTTAAGCTTTGAATCCATTTTTGTAAATAGTGGTTTTTGAGCGTCTTTTTGGTAATTATAGGTGCGCGCGTCAACCGTTTTAAATCTGAACCGATTACATTTTATAATCTAACGATCATGACTAGTTAAGTCCGAGGTCCTATAATTAAGTAAAGATTTTGTTTTCTATAATTAAATCTAAACTCACATTCTTGAAGGTGCAAGTAGAAGGTAGATTTTCGCATACGGCGAAACTTTACTAGTCTGACTTTGGCAAAGCCTCAAAAGCTGTTGGTTTAGTTTGTGCCGACAGCGAATTCATCCAACGAATGATTGGTTCGATAATCGCCAAGGAAGTTATGGGCGCTCTTCGCGGAATACCCGCGAGGACTGGAATTGCTAAAGACATCGTGGTATCAGTAGAACAAATCAGGAACAAATGAATTATGAATATTTCAGACTTGAAGGTTTACACACCCGCGAAGGATTTTGAGGAATCGAAGCGTTTTTACCGCGAACTCGGTTTTACGTTGACCGATGCGTGGGGCGGAACGGTAGATTGCCAGCTTGGCGGAGCGTCTTTTCGGCTGCAAAACTATTACGTCAAAGATTGGGCTGAAAATTTTATGATGCGCTTTGACGTTGACGACGTAACGGCCTGGTACGCGCACGCGAAGAAAATGGCCGACAGCGGTGCATATAAAAATATCCGTGTCGATAAGCCTGAAGAAGTAGATGATACGCTGCTTTTTCACGTTTGGGACCCGTCGGGCATCCTGCTAATTTTCCTGCAATAAAAAAAGGTGAAAGGAAATTCGTCCTCTCGCCTTCTCTTCCGATTCGTCCTCTTGTTCGCGGACTTAGAACGTCAATCTCAAAGCAAATTGAATCTGCCTGTTTGTACCTAATCCAACCGTCCTTTCCACTGTTTGCCGAAGCTGCCCGAAGGTGGAACCCGCAAGTGATTGTGTATAAGCCTGTCCTGGTTGAAAGGTTGCACTCAGAGCATTTGCCAGCGAAGCCGAAGGGTTAGCAAAGTTCGTCTGATTGAAGATATTGAATATCTCCGTTCTGAACTGAACATTCGCGGTTTCGTTAATTCGAAAACGCTTGTTCAGGATCAGGTCGAACTGTCTGAAGATCGGCCCTCGAAGAGCATTTCGCGGCAAATCCCCGAACGTGCCCGGAGCAGGTGTCGAAAACGCCGCCGGGTTTAGAATGAAACGATCGTTATCGAGGTAGAACGGTGCACCCGTGACATTCGGACGACGAACGTTGCGGGAGGCGCCGCCACCAGGTGTGTTTACCACTGCAATAAATCCGGCCGGAAGCGGAGTGGCCGCATTGATCGTCCCCGGAAGCGAGCGAACCTGTCCCGCGGTACATCCAGCGGCCGGATTTGTACATTGAATAACGAGATCGGAACGCACGATACCTACCTCGACCGGCAGACCGCTCCGCGAATTCACAATGCCCCCAATTTCCCAATCACCTAAAATATAGTTTGCAGAACCATTTCCGAGATCGAATTTCTTGTTCCTACCGATAGGCAATTCGTAAAGCGCGCTGATATTGAACGTATGACGCACGTCGAAATTGTTGCGTCCGCGGTCATATTCAAAATCGTCAAGAGCGCCGCTGGTCCTTGCTTCGTTCGATCCCGCCGTGTTACCGCGGCTGTATCCGTAGGTATATTGGGCGTTCATCGTAAGCCCGTTGCTGAACCTACGCGAAAGCGAAGTCTGCAGCGCGTCGTAGCGGTCATTGCCGCCGCTGGTTTTATAATCAACCTCTGCAAAGGGGCGAAGCTGCGTTGTTCCTGAGAGATTATCGAATTGCCGAACCGTATTCACACCGATCACCTGACCGACAGCGTTAGTGCGGTTGATGACGCCAACGCCTGTAGGCAAAGTCGTTCCGTCCATAA
This sequence comes from Chloracidobacterium sp., assembly GCA_043722725.1. Classification (GTDB taxonomy): domain Bacteria; phylum Acidobacteriota; class Blastocatellia; order Pyrinomonadales; family Pyrinomonadaceae; genus OLB17. The sequence goes on along the minus strand of JAYSON010000262.1, from coordinate 14,947 downwards.
TCGTCGTCTGTCCGGGCAATATTCTGTTTGCGACGCTTCGCAGGAAGAGATTGCTGCCTTTGCTTCCGACGTATGCGACGGTTGAAACGATGTTGTACGGCAGTTCCTGCTGCCACGAAACGCTGTATTGCAGAATGCGTTCGGGTATTTTGTAGCTTGATGAATACGCACGCGGCTGATATTGGCGATTGCCGGGATTGCTGTTAAAGTTCGCAATAATTCCGGGAATGTTGGCCGGAAAGGCGAGCAAAGAGCCGCTCGTTATGGTTGTCGAGATGCGGTCGCTTTCGATCGGCTGAATTTGATCCTCCGTTTGTCCCGGACCGTAATAATAGCCGATGCCGCCGCGAAGAACCGTCCTGCCTCCGGCAAAATATCCAGTGCCGCTCTGATTGGGCGACCAGGTTAGTGCAACTCTGGGGCCGAAATTGGTTTTCGACGATTTGAAGGCCGGTTCGCTAGAATCGCGCAGAGTGCCGTTATCTATGTTGAAAAGGACCTGTGCGTTGTTCTTTTCGCGAAGCGGAGCGTAGTACTCATATCGCAGCCCGTAGCTAAGTGCGAGGCCCGGACGTACTTTCCACTGGTCCTGCCCGTAGCCGATGTAATATTCCTGCTGTGCCAGCCGTTGGCCCGTAAAGCCGTTATTGAACGGGCTCGGAGCACTCAGATCGCCCAGATATTGAACGCTCTGCAACGAGTTGTTAAGAAATGAATTGAGATTAGAGAACGTGTACGTGGTTCCGCCCAGACGGTCGGTATACAGACGTACGAATCGGACTTCACCCCCAAATTTGATGTTGTGATTTCCGCGCGTCCAACTCACGCTGTCTATGAACGAAAGTGAATACGGCGTGTATGGCTGCCCGCGTCCGTTTGTAGCACTGTTCGCACGAACCAGCCCGCCGGGGATCGAAATACCCGATGACGACCCCTGCCCGGCAATGCCCGAAATGGCCACGCTGCCGGAAATGTTCAGTGTGATGGCTGAAAAATCGATACCGTTGACCGTCGGTGCTTGTCCATTAATACGCGTTCTGGCACCGTTGTACCCGAATCTAAAATCATTCAAGAGATCCTGATTGATGACCGACTGCCAACCGATGACGCCGTTCTGAGGTTGGGCTTGAATTTGTACCACGCGGCCCGACACACCCTCGGGACTGGAATCGGCGCCGTTGTCGCGGAAAAAGCGAAGATAGACATTGTTGCTCTTATTCGCTTGGTAATCGAATCTCACTGAGAAAGCGTCTTCGTTGATCTTCGCCGAATCCTGCAATTGCACGATATCGAAACCGGGCGTGACCGCGTTTGCGATAGTTACTGCGTTCCGCGAGCGAAAGCCGGTGATGAATGGCTGGATCGCCGGATTTACCATACCGGTTGGGTTGGTCGCGGAGATCAATGGAGCAAAAGTCGCGCCCGGCGCGGCGAGACTCAAGCTCGGTGCGGCCTCAACAAAGTTCAATCCCGACCTGACGCGGTATCCTTCGTAAGAACCAAAGAAGAAAAGCTTATCGCGAATGATCCGCCCGCCAAAGCTTCCGCCGAACTGGTTCAGCTTCAAAGCGCTTTTCGGAATTCCCGACTGAATGTTGTCAAAGAAATTGCGGGCATCGAACGCATCGTTTCGGATATATTCGAAAAGCGAACCATGGAATGCATTCGATCCCGATTTGGTGACGACAGAGATCTGTCCTCCCGTTCCGGTACCAAACTCGGCCGGAAAGTTGTTCGAATCTACTTTGAATTCCTGCACGTTTTCCAAGCTAGACTGGAGGCGAAACCGTGACGGTACTTCACCGTTCAAATTGCCGGGTGAAGCATCAATAATCGCCGTTCCTTCGACACCGTCGTAACGCACGACGTTTTGCTGCACGGCTCGGCCTGAAAATCTAATGTCGCTAAATGTGCCGGAACCGCTATTCACCGTGCCGGGCGCCTGCAGATAAAGCTGCGAAAGCTGGCGGCCATTGAGTGGCAGATCGCGGACTTCGCGCTGGTTTACCGTAGCACCGATGCTTGCTGAGGTTGTATCAATCGACGATTCCGACGCGCTGACCACATCGACCGTGACGGTTTGAGCCTCGGGTGAAAGTGCGATGTCCAGATCGAGCTGCTGCCCAACCGAAAGTTCGATGTCCGTCACAGTTTTCACCCCGAAACTCGGTGCTGATGCCGCAACTGTATATTTTGCTGCCCGAAGAGCAGGAGCTGAAAAATATCCGTCACTGTTTGCGGTCACGGTTCGCACTTCGTTCGTTCCAGCATTTGTCACCGTGACAATTGCCCCCGGAACAATAGCTCCGTTTGGGTCAAGTACTCGGCCAGCTATCCGCCCTTGGTCGGTCTGGGCGAACGCAACCGGAACCAATATAACGGCAAAAACAAATGTCATTAATCTGGTAATAAGATTCGATCTCATGGTTACTCCTCGAATAAAAAAACTCGCGAAATTAAGATTAATAGCGGACGTTTTACGGCAACGGCCGAAATCCGCTTGATCTGAAAAACTTTGTCCTGTTCGTGGTTTGCAAAACTAAGGATAGAGGCGTGAGGTTAACTGGGAGTAAATTCCGCGTTAAATGAATGTTAAATAAACCGAAAGGGGCAAAGCTTTTTATAAGCTTTGCCCCAAATCAAAAGACCTTATTAAATGCGGACTACTTCCCGAAAACGAGAATCACAAAACTATTAGGAATCACAGCCAAGCGAGGTCGCTGGAGATCCTTTGTCGGTAACGACGTTTCTCCGAACTGCGCAGTCGATAGGTAAACCTTGTGGGTTTTCGAATCAACGGCCGTCCTTCGTGCTCCACGCTGTGTTGTAATGTTTTCAGTCTGACCGAACTTATAGGCCGAGTCTCCACGCGCAATCGTTAAGGTTCCTTCGCCATGGTTACTAAATTTCGCCATAAAAACATTCTTTCGCGCCAAAAAACTAAATGATTGTCGTGATGATCTCCCGAATACTTCTTTGCAATTCACGATCGTCTGTGATCGGCGAGCAAATCGCAACTTCAGATGCTTCAATCGGCGAGATGCCTTTGGCGATCATTTGCGCGGCGTAAATTAACAGCCGCGTGGAGACGCCTTCCTCGAGGCCGTGGCCGCGAAGGTTACGCACTTTCTGTCCAATCATAACCAAATCTTTTGCCGTATTTTGATCGATCCCCCCTTCTTTTGCGACGATCTCAGTCTCGGCCTCGGCGTCCGGATAATCGAATTCCATTGCGATAAAACGCTGCCGCGTCGATTGTTTCAGGTCCTTCAACACCGATTGATAGCCCGGATTATATGAAACGACAAGCATAAATTCCGGCGGTGCTTCTATCACCGTTCCGCGTTTTTCTATTGGCAACCGTCGCCGGTCATCAGTTAGCGGATGAATGATAACGACCGTGTCCTTGCGGGCCTCGACCACCTCGTCCAGATAGCAGATCGCCCCGGCACGCACGGCGGCTGTAAGCGGGCCGTCGTGCCAGATAGTTTCATCGCCTTCGAGCAAAAAGCGGCCGACGAGATCGGTCGACGAAAGATCTTCGTGACACGCCACCGTTATCAGCGGGCGGTTCATCCGATAGGCCATGTACTCGACAAAGCGCGTCTTTCCGCAGCCGGTCGGGCCCTTTAACATAACGGGTAATTTTGCGGCATATGCCGCTTCGAATAGCTCAACTTCCTGCTTGATCGGAAGGTAAAATGGTTCGTTCGCAACCTTGTACTTTTCAACCGCTGTTTCCATATGATCGAGTATAAAAGAAAACGTGCCGCCGATGCATCGACACAAACGCAGATTATTGCCAAAATCTATATCTTGTGACCAATATCATCCAAGCGGAAACTGAAGCAGAAATCGCCAATGCACGCACGCTCTTTAGCGAATACGAAGCATGGCTCGGTCTCGATCTGTGCTTTCAGGGATTCGAGGACGAACTACGGAATTTACCCGGGCGATATTCGCCGCCCGATGGCAGGCTCCTTCTCGCATCGGTGGACGGAAAGCTCGCGGGATGCATTGCCTTAAGAAAACTCGAAGAAAATATATGTGAGATGAAGCGGCTTTATGTTCGCAAAGACTTTCGCGGCCTCGGTCTCGGCAATACCATGATTGAAAAACTGATCGGCGATGCACGGGCGATCGGATATTCAAAAATTCATCTCGACACTTTTCCGCCAAAAATGGGTAAAGCCGTGAAACTCTATGAATCTCACGGCTTTGCCCCGATACCGCCTTATTACGACAATCCGCACAATGGCGTGCTGTTTATGGAATTGGATCTTTAACTACATTTCGCTGACTCATTACTTGAGCGTCTTTCGCGGTATTTTCTCGTCCATCATCGCTGTCTGATAAACGAATGCGGCCATTATGGTCGCGGCCTGTTTCATATCTTCAGCTTGGATGCGGTCGTAATTGTCCTGATTCGAATGATGCGTACGCGTGTCGTATTCGATCTCATCCTGGATGAACTGGAATCCCGGAAGGCCTATGCGGTCGAACGAAAGATGGTCCGTTCCGCCAGTGTTGGCAAGCGTCAAGGTTTTTGCTCCTGCGTCGGCAAAAGGTGCGAGCCAGGTTTCGAATATCGACCTGACGGCCGGATTGCCCTGCATGTAAACGCCGCGGATCTTGCCCGTGCCGTTATCCAGATTGTAATAGGCCGACAGCTTGTCATAATTTGCGGTTTTTACAAGTTCAGGTTTCGAAGCATTCGGATCCTGCGGGCCGAACTGATTTCCGCCGCCTTTCATCTCTCCAAACTGCTGTTTCACGTATTCACGCGAGCCGTTCAATCCCTGCTCTTCACCGCTCCATAACGCGACGCGGATCGTCCGTCGCGGCTTGAGGCCGGCGGCAATAAGTATCCGTGCCGCCTCCATCGCGACCGCACAGCCAGCAGCGTTGTCCGTTGCACCCGTACCGGCGTGCCACGAATCCAAATGGCCGCCGAGCATTACCAGTTCTGCTTTGAGTGATGGATCGGTGCCGGGAATCTCCGCCACGGTGTTGTAACCCATCAGGTCCTCGTCATAATACTGCGTCTGGATATCGACCGTCATTTTCGGTTTGACGCCCTGCTGGATCATCCGGACGATGCGATTGTAATCTTCGCTCGCCATTGTCGCCTGCGGCAGCATTCGCGCTTCGGCTTCTTTTTGGTAAGGCGATAGACCTCGCCGGCCTCCCGGGCCCGGTTGAGCGGTCGCTGCGGCATCTTGGGCAACGCCGGCACTCTGAACAAAAATCGTTCCGCCGCTTCCGTTTCTGCTGTTGTCGATCATTACCGACGCACTTTCATCGAGCAGGAAGTTCATAATTTTTCCTTGAAGCGCAAACTGCCTCATGCGATCTGCCTGCTGCGGTGTAGGCTGTTGCGCCGTTGCCTGCGGTTGAGCCGTACGTGGCATGTTCGGGTCCGGTGCAGCCGCCATTTTCACCAGTTCATCATCGGTGATGCGTGTGCCCATTCCGCCAAAATCGGCTTTTACTTCGCGTGTCGGCGATGTAAAGACTATCTTGCCGCGAAGCTGGCCTTTGTACTTAGCAAAGTCATCGTCAGTTTTGATATCAAGATGGACAACCTCACTAGTTACAGCACCTTTTGTGGACGGCGACCACGCCTTTGGAAACGCAATGACCGGAATCGACTGTGGCTCGACGACCTGTGCTGAAAAGCTTTTCAACGACCAGCCACGTCCGAATGGTCCCCACGCCTCAAGCTTCGCGTTCCGCATTCCCCATTTAGCCATTGTGTCGCGTGTCCACTCGTTCGCCCGTTTCATGTTCGGGGAGTTCGTCAACCGTCCGCCGATCACATCGGTCAAATAGCTCAAATGCTGCATCACCTGCGAGCGGTTCATGCCCTCGTCTTTAATCTTGTCGATATCCGCTTTCGGTGCGGTGTAAATCTTCGCGGCTGTAGCTGCCGCACCATTTGTCTGGCCAATCGCGAAACCGGGAACCAAAAACGCGTACATCAAAACCGCGCCCAATACCTTGCGTCGTAACATTATTTATATTCTCCTGAAATGCGAATTGAATCTGTGTGTAAGATATACGCTAGCATATACCCCAGAAAAGCTGGAAAGGTTTCACGTTGGAAAGCTCCGGGCGGTCAACGTAAATCCACAAACTATTCGGTGGACCACGTCAATGTGTAAGCCGGCGGAACGTTTTTGACGATGAGCGGGCTTCTTTTCGATTTGCCATAGCGGTCGCGCATGAATTCGCGGAGCTTGATAGCGGACGGGAAATAGTAGCCGTGTGCGTATTGAAATGTGCGGAAGGTGCAGCCCTGCTGCATAAACTTATCGACTTGGAGCATGATCTGCTCACCGACCTCGTTGGGCAGCGAGACGAACGGCAGACAGCAAATGACGTAGCTAATTTTCCCGATGCCCGAGCGTTCGTGTATTGCCGCGGTGTCAACGGCGTTGCCGCGGACGATCTGCATATCGGGGAAATTGCGTCGCAGCAGGCGGACAAGATCGCGGTCTAGTTCGATCCCCAGATACGATTTGTCGTCCGGAACAATCTCCTGCAAAAACTTCGTGATCGCACCCGTGCCGACGCCGAGTTCGAGAACGGCGTGATTTTTATTGGGCGTTATGCCCTCAATCATTTTTTGCGCAAGCTCCGGCGAGCTCGGTTTGATGGAACCGACCTTCCCGGGATTCTTTAAGAAAGCCTGCAGGAACTCAATGTTTTCGTTCATTCACGCCCTATGCTGCCGGAACCTCAGCGTCCGCCGCCACAGCGTCTGATGTTAAATACGTATTGCTTACTGCCATTTTATAATCACAGTCTTCATTTTTGCAATAGCGAACCGTGCCGTCTTTTTTCGTTGTCTTTTCAAGAAGTTGCGGGGCCGAGCATTTCGGACACGCTTCGGACACGGGCTTGTCCCAATATACGACATCGCATTTCGGATAGTTCACACACCCGTAAAAGACCTTTCCGCGTCTCGATTTTTTGACGGCAATGTCGCCGCCGCATTTTTCGCACGAAATGCCAAGCGTTTCGCGCTTGATATAATCACATTTCGGATAATTCGAGCACGAGATGAATTCGCCGAAGCGGCCCTGCCGCCGCACAAGATGAACGCCGTCCTTCGGGCATGTCTCATCAAGCGGAATAGGCGGTGCGACGGGCTTTTGGTCGCCCTTCGCGATCTTGCGGATGTTCTTGCATTCGGGATAACCGGTGCAGCCGTAGAACGATCCGAAACGCCCCTTTTTCAAAGACATTTCCTTGCCACACAATTCGCAAACCGGAATTTCCTCCGCGACTTCTGTTCCATCCGCCGATTGCTCCCCGTTTGCCGCTGCCCTTTTACTTGCGACCTCGCGGGTATTTTTACATTCAGGATAATTTGCACACGCTAGGAATTGTCCGAACCTTCCGAACTTAATGACCATGCCCGAACCGCATTTTTCGCAGATCTCATCGGTCGGGATCTCCATTTTTTTCTTGTTCTTTATATTTTCGGTGGCGTCCGCGAGGTCTTTCGAGAATTTGCCGTAAAATTCGTGCAGGGCTGACCGCCAATCGAGTTTGCCGTCTTCGATCTCGTCCAGCTCTTCTTCCATGCGGGCCGTATAGGTCGTATTGAAAATATCGTCAAAGTTTTCGATCAGAAGATCGTTGACCGTTGTTCCCAGCGGAGTCGGGTGAAACCGGCTTTCGATTTTCTCGACATATTCGCGGTCCTGGATCGTGGTCATGATCGCCGCATACGTCGAAGGCCTGCCGATGCCTTTTTCTTCCAATGCTTTAACCAGCGTCGCTTCCGAGTATCTCGGCGGTGGCTCAGTAAAATGTTGTTCGGGCGTTACCGAATTTAGTTTCAGCGTCTCGCCCTGCTTGACGAGCGGAAGCGTACGGTCCTCATCGTCCTCATCTTCGGCGGGCTTTTCGTCGCGGCCTTCCTGATAAACTTTTAAAAATCCGTCGAATTTCTGGACTGAACCCGTCGCACGGAAGATAAATCGTCCGGCCTTGACATCGATTGTCGTTTGATCGAAGACCGCTGGTGTCATTTGCGAGGCAACAAACCGCTGCCAGATAAGTCGGTAAAGCTTCAGTTCGTCAGGGCCGAGTTTGTTAGCGAGTCTGTCCGGCGTGCGGTTTACGTCAGTGGGACGGATTGCTTCGTGAGCGTCCTGCGCGCCTTTCTTTGAGCGGTAGAAATTCGCCTTTTCGGGTACGTATTGTGTACCGTACGCACCGCCAATATAGCCGCGAACCTCATCTAAAGCCGCGTCCGAGACACGTGTCGAATCCGTACGCATATAGGTGATCAGGCCGACCAAACCTTCGGACCCAACCTCGATTCCTTCGTACAGCCGTTGGGCCGTGGACATCGTTTTCTTTACCGAAAAGCCGTATTTGCGGGCCGCGTCCTGCTGAAGCTTCGACGTGATAAACGGCGGCGTAGCGTTGCGCTTTCGCTCCTTGGTCGTAACCGAATCGACGACAAAAGTCTGTTTTTCAGCCTCGGCGACGATATCACCGGCCTGCTCGGCCGTCTTGACGTGCGTCTCGCTGGGCTTTACGTCCTCATCGAACTTGCCGGTTTTGACCGTCTTGTCTTCTATTTTATATAGCTTGGAATCGAACTTTGGCGGCAGTGCAGCGGCGAGATTTGCGATTACCGACCAATACTCGGTCTTTACAAAAGCTTCGATCTCACGTTCGCGTTCGACCACGATCCTAACCGCTACGGTCTGAACACGTCCGGCTGAAAGCTTGCCGCCAATCGTTTTCCAGAGAATCGGCGATACCTTATAACCTACCAACCGATCCAAAATGCGACGCGTCTGCTGTGCATCTACAAGGTCTTTATTTACTTGTTTTGGCTCATCGAAGGCTGCCAGGATCGCCTTTTTAGTGATCTCATTGAACATCACGCGAAAGACTTTTTTTTCCGATTTTTTCCCAACTAGCTCTTCGGCTAGATGCTGGCATATTGCTTCGCCTTCGCGGTCGGGGTCAGCCGCCAGAAAGATCGAATCGCTTGCCTTTGCCGCCCTTTTCAGATCGGCGACGACCTTTTTATTCCCACGCTTTTTTGTGTCGGGAATTACCTCGTATGTCGGCTCAAAATTGTTATCGACATCCACGCCGAGGTCCTTCATCGGCAGGTCCTTGATATGGCCGATCGAGGCCATAACGATATAATCAGACCCCAGATATTTATTGATCGTTTTCGCCTTCGCAGGCGATTCCACGATTACCAGATTCTTTGACATTTATATTTGTGCTAACCCGCCCTTCTTTGTGCGATTGTTGTCATTGCCTCATCCAGCGTAGAACCTTCAAGTTCGTGTTCGTACCACGATTCTTTAGCCGGATCGTACATGTGAATGTCCTTAACTTCACCATCGCTCACATGTGCGATTATCTTTAGCGTCCTCACCTCAACCATTTGTTTATCGATGTCCGTCGCCGTGCGGTCAAACACCATGCTTGTTGATTCAAGTGCTATTTCGATTCCGCGAATCTTTACCTTTTCGGGCCGTTCGCTTAATTTCTGCTCGGCCTCCGCCAATTCCAAATCGCTTAGCGGCGGATTGATGCCGTACATTCGCCGGTAGCCAAAGCACCGGTCGCTGCCCGCATCAAAGTCGCGGCATATCTGCGGCCGGTCTGGATATACCTTACAGCCGATCTCTTGTCCGACCCTTCCGCTGAGGTTCGTGCAGCGTCCGTCGGCTTTGTCCCGCTCGAGAACTCTTTCAATGACCACATCATCCGCCCCATCCAATGTGATCTCCAGGTATTTCCTCAGCGGCTCCGGCTCACGCCTGTTTATCGGAATCACCAGCCCGTATACGCAGCATGCACCGCACGGAATACAATCGGGGACCGGCACCGATTTATCGGTTATTACCCGTTTCGACACCAGCTTTGACAACCGCGACAAAGGTATCTGTGACGGTACAGCCGGCGTTCTTTCGTAAAGCTCGAATACCGTCTCGTAAAACTCGCTTTTCGGCAGCCGTGTTATCTGAACCGGTTTTTCCATCTCACCGCCCCGCGGCAATCCTAGAAAAAAATATGTCAGACGCTGTAATGCGTGCTGACATTCTGACTTCTAACACCTTGTTTGCCCGCCTGTCAATGCAAGATTAGAACATACACCATCGATTTGTCAGAACCGGGAGCGGTAACGCGGGGCTTCTTTAGACGCTAACACACTATCTTTTGCTAAATGCGCCGCGCGTAATTCTTACCCGGCAAAACGCGGATCAGATCCCGCAAGTCCAGGCCGACTAATGCGCCGTTCAGATCGCCGAATGACAGCCCGCTTTGTTCCAACAGGCCGTCGATATGAGCTGGCTCGTCCGGCGAAAGAAGCGTCCAGATCTTCCGTTCGGTTTCGCTAAGATCGGCCGGTGCAAGCCCATACTCCGTCGATTCGCGTTTGCCGTTCAATTTTTCGATCTTCGGCGGCAGTATCGCCGCTACTATTTCGCTCGGCAATTCCGCAACCACGTCCTGCCATTGCTGGACGAGTTTCGCACCGGACTTAATAAGATAATTCGTGCCTATCGAGTTTCGCGATGTGATGTTGCCCGGTACCGCCATCACTTCGCGGTTCTGCTCCATGGCAAGACGCGCGGTGATTAGCGAACCGCTTTTTTCGGTCGCTTCGACAATTACAACTCCTAAGCTAAGCCCGCTTATGATTCGATTGCGATACGGAAAGTTGTCCTTCAACGGCGGCGTGCCAAGCGGAAACTGCGAAACAACTGCTCCGCCCGCTTCGAGAATCTCGCCGACAAGCCGTGTGTTCTCTTTGGGATAGACGCTGTCGATACCGGTACCAAGCACGGCGATCGTCTTGCCGCCGCCGCGAATCGCACCGCGATGCGCCGCCGTGTCAATTCCGCGTGCCAGGCCGGAAATAATACAAATCCCGCGTGAAGCAAGATCTCTCGCCAGCATCTCCGAAGCATTCTCGCCATACGTCGAGCACATCCGCGAACCGATCACCCCGACACCAGGCAACTCAAAACACGCCTGCCAATCACCCCTTACATATAACGTAATCGGCGGGTCGGCAATCTCCCGCAGCAACGCGGGATAGCTGCCGTCATCAAGTATCAAAACATCGCCGCCGAGCTGCTTTACACGATCAAGCTCTTCAACCGCCTTTTCCTGAAACTCCCGCTTTATTATGCTCTCGATAGTCTCTGGCCGCAGCCGCAGCGATTCCAACTCCGTCCGCCGCGCATGAAAAACCGAAGCGGCGGAACCAAACCGTTCCAAAAGCTTCGTCGCCGCCCTCGGCCCAACGCCCGGTGTCATATTAAGTGAAATCCATTCTTTCATGTCGATTTTGGATTTGTAATTTTAGATTTTGGATTGTTGACCTTCAATGTTTTGATCGAAGAAACAGTCATGGCAACGATCTCGTCAATGTCTTTGTATAAGTTCATCAATTTACTTTCCGGCACAATTTCCGATTCGATTAGCAATTCTATCCAAAACATACTTTCATCAGCTTCTTCTTCAACAATTGTTCTTCTTCAACAATTGCCAGCTTGTTGATAATATCTGCCGTTGATTTTGCTCTGCAAGCTGCTCGGTAGTTCGCTCCGATCGAAGTTCCTGAACGAAGTAATTGTTTGCCGATTGTTTCAGCAATCCAGTTCTTAGGTAAGGACTGTACAAGTTTAATAATTCTAAGAGCAATTTCTTTCGTTCTTTGCTTAAACTCGGCTTCAGTCATCTTTAACTAATAATCCAAAATCTAAAATCCTAAATCCAAAATCAATTTGGCGGAGACGTGTGGGAGTCGAACCCACCCAAGCTTGCTCTCGCAATCTCGCAACGGTTTTGAAGACCGCGCCCATCACCGGACAAGTTGCGCCTCCGAATAAACTATTCCGTGGTTCAATGTTTCGTATAATAAGGGAAGAATTCATATGGACCGAGCCATCCTGCCTCCTCAATCTGTTTTCGAGCTTTTCGTAGCACTCTCAATCATTTTCACAATCCTTTCTGCAGCAATCGGATTCTCTTCATCAAGTATCAGGGCGATGTCGGTTAGAAAGTCTAAGCGGAACCACTTTCTAATAGCAATGTTACCAGCGTCGCCCGCTCCGCGATATCACTCACTAAAATATGTTCATGCAGCGTATGCGCGCCGTCGCCTGAAATTCCCAAACCATCCAGCACCGTAATTCCCAACGCCGCGACAAAATTTCCGTCTGAAGCTCCGCCGACCTGCGTTTCGCCCAACTCGTAACCGAAACTGTCTGCCAGATCACGAGCCTTTTCAAACAGCGCGACGACCGCCTCAGTGCGTTCCATCGGTGGTCGATTGATGCCGCCCAAAATCTCAAGCGAAACGCGTTCATCGACAGGTTGCAATTCCTGTATCGCAGCCTCAATCCTCGCCACTTCTTCCATTTTCGAAAACCGCACATCGACCGAGCAATCGGCGTGCTCCGGAATGACGTTCGTCGTCGTGCCGCCCTTCGCCGTACAGACATTTACGGTCGTCCCAGCGGATACATTATTTAATGAATGCAGTTTTTCGATCTGCCGTGAAATTTCGAGTATCGCACTCGCGCCTTTTTCCGGCTCCAGACCGGCGTGTGCCGGAATGCCGTGTGCCTTTACAGTAAACATTCCCGTCCCTTTTCGGCCAGTCTTTACACGGCCCGCGGCAGAGGGTTCGAACACGCAGCAAAACTCCGACCTACTAGCCTCACGCTCGACCAGTTCGCGGCCAGTGTAGCTCCCGACCTCTTCATCGCACGAGAGCAGAATCGTTATCGGCCTCATCGGCGTTGATCCGCTTTCGGCAAAGTACCGCAGGGCTTCGAGCATCAGCACGACATTTGCCTTCATATCGAAAATGCCGCAGCCGTAAAATTTATCACCCTCGATCCGCGTCGGATTCGCAAGATTTGTACCGACGGGATGCACGGTGTCCGTGTGCCCAAGCAAAAATACCGGCTTACTCTCACCCGGAAATCCGCGAATGATCAAATGCTCGCCGTATTCTTCCGCCGGAATCTTTTCGATCTCAAGATCAAGCCCGATCTTCCGCGCCTCGTTTTCAACCCAAAGCACGACCGCCTTGCTCCGCTCAATATCGCACGAAGGCGATTCGATCTCAACGATCTCGCGGATCGCTTCGATGATCGCATCCTGCCTGCTTTGGAAGTATTCGAGAATGGGGAGAGGATTCATTAAATGTAGTTGATTCTTTTTCGGTTCTGTTCCTTCTTTTTCGTCTTATTCCGTGGTCTTCTTACTATTCTGTTCCGTGTCTTTCGTGGTCTGATCTTTTCGTAGAGCTTTGTGTTACTTCAAGGTTCCAGGAGTTCCAAAAACCGCGTTCAGCGTTTCGCCAAGCCGGTAACCCGCAAGAGCCAATTGGCCCTCCGCAAGCTTGAACGCATTCTTTCTATATTGCGCCGACGGCATCTCGTTTCGTTTCAGATCTGTAGGGAAAACGATCGTGTTGTTGAAAGCAAAGCCATCTCTTTGCCACTCACCATACTTTCCGAGATTCAATTTACCCGAAAGACTCGCGAACGAATGCTTTTTCATCATTTTCTTTGCGACCATTTCGATGTAATCGCGCTCGCACATATTACCTTTGAGCGGAATACTGCGCCCGACTATCGAATCCCAGTACCAGTGTAGATTTAATTGGTTTTCTCTAGCCGTGCCAACTGGCGAAAGCAGAAACAAGTTGCCGCCCTGATCGCCTTTCGGCTCAGTGTCCGTGACGCGTGCCGAGGTGTGCAACGGCTGGTGAATGTCACCACCCAGATGCATTATCCACGCGATTGCGATGGCTTTTTCGGCATTTGATGCGGACGAGTTTCGAATAACGGCATCGAATTCCGCAAGCCTTGTCACCGCCAGTCCACCTTCTTCAAAACCCGAAAGCAACTCGACTTTTCCGTTCACCTGTTTCCAGAACGTGTCCGAATAGTGCCAGTTGCCTTTGTGATATTTCTTGTACCGCGTATCGAAGGCGCGGTCGCGGACGACATCGGCCCATGTCGGGACGAACATGAAATACTCAAGCTTCCTGGTATCTTCCGGTTCAGGGCCGTACGCCATGTAAAACGTCCCCAATTGCGAATCTTCCGGGGCGGCGCGTAAAATTTTTATCACGTTTTCACGTGCCTGCGGCGATATCCGCTGCCATGCAATATAGCAGGTGATCTTGTGACCGACGTCATCCCAGCCCATTGCCGGAATTACCGTGCAAATTGCGAGAAATGTAACAAAAACCGCCTTTTTTATAATTCGTTGCATCTTAATCTCCTGAATCTTTCTGGAAGATTCTATCGAATACGATTAATAAGAGAAAGCGGGAATCGATTTTCGATGAGTTTGAGGCAAACCTTTTTCGCCGAGCGTCATCATAAGTTATGCAAAACTTTCCCGGAAATTCGTTCCTAGTAGTGTTACCCCCTCATTTTTACCGGAACGTAAAGAGGTGAACAAGTATGCAATTGATCTTAGAACAGAGTTTAATTACGGAAAACGCCGTCGGGCGACGTGCAGATCCTTTCGGCAGCAAAATCGGGCTGTTCGCATCGCTTTTCGGTTGCTGGCACAAACGCCTGACGCGGCCATTCACGAGTGATCAAAATTCGTACATGGCGTGCCTTGAATGCGGTGCCCGCAAGAAGTTTGACACGGAGAATTTTAAAGTATCGAGGGCGTTTTATTACCCTCCTTCGGCGACGCTCGACCGCAACAGAGCGATTTTATAGTCCTGTCTTAATAACCTTCCAAGACTACCTACCCGAGTGCGGCTTTCCAAAAAAGCCGCGCTCTTTCATTTTTACCAACCATAAAAAGTTAGGGTCATGACTAGTTAAACATCTTATTGTATAAGATAAAGCTAGTAATGACAGATAGTTACAACATATTTAAGCGTTCCCGAATTTCTAGTAAGAAA
>JAYSON010000261.1:0-9252 GCA_043722725.1 Chloracidobacterium sp. | reverse complement strand
AGCGTTGTCCCATATGAGTGGAAGGCTGGGACATGGGACAGCGGGACACTGGGACAGTTCGCGTCACGGCACGTCCTGGAGCCTTCGACAAACGCATTTGTTGCATTTCGGTTAATCACAAAAAGGATTTATAATCAGCCGTAATCAAGGTTTTTTATATCAACAAAATTTAGGAGTCATCGAATGAGAGTCGGATTACCGAAGGAAATTAAAGATAATGAGTACCGCGTTGGGCTAACGCCGGCGGGTGTTCACGCGCTTGTCGGAGCGGGGCATACTCTTTTTGTGCAGAAGACGGCGGGCGACGGTTCGGGTTTTGCGGACGAGCAGTATTCGAAGGCGGGTGCGACGATTCTCGACACGGCGGATGAGATTTGGGAAGCGGGCGATATGATAGTCAAGGTAAAGGAACCCGTTGCACCCGAATATCCGCGGATGCGTGAAAACCAGTTGCTTTTTACATACCTGCACCTCGCACCGGAGCTTGAGTTAACCAAGCAGATGCTTGACCGCAAAGTAACCGGCGTCGCCTACGAAACCATCACCGACAAACAGGGCCGGCTGCCGCTTCTGACGCCGATGTCAGAGGTTGCGGGACGCATGTCGGTTCAGGTCGGCGCGACGTATCTTGAAAAAATGAACGGGGGCCGCGGCATTCTGCTCGGCGGCGTTCCGGGCGTGCCCGCGGCGAATGTCGTTATCATCGGCGGCGGTATCGTCGGTACGGAAGCGGCGAAAATGGCCGTTGGTTTAGGCGCAAAGGTGACGATTATTGACCGTAACCTCGACCGTCTCCGCCAGCTTGACGATATTTTCCTTTCCAAAGTGCAGACGCTTGCATCGTCGCGTTACGCAATCGAAGAAGCCATCTCGCACGCCGATCTCGTTATCGGTGCTGTTCTGGTCGTCGGTGCGGCGGCTCCGAAGCTGGTCACACGTGACATGCTGCATCTTGTTCCAAATGGAGCCGTCCTCGTCGATGTCGCTGTCGATCAGGGCGGATGTTTCGAGACGACTCATGCCACCACGCATTCCAACCCGACTTATTACGAAGAAGGCGTGCTCCACTATTGCGTAGCAAATATGCCGGGAGCCGTTCCGCGCACATCGACATTCGCACTGACCAACGCGACGCTGCCGTATGCCTTGGACTTGGCGAATAAAGGATTTGAGAAAGCCATCAGCGACGATGAAGGATTGGCGGAAGGCGTTAATACTTACGCCGGCAAGCTTACTTATGAAGCGGTGGCGACCTCACAAAATCTCGAATACACGCCCCTCAATTCGCTACTCGATTTGAAATCGGCATCGGCCGGCTAACGAATTGTTAAGATTCTTGCCCGCGAATTACGCGAAAGAACGCGAATTAGAAGAAGGAGTTATTTTCTTGTTTCGCGGCCTTTCGCGTATTTCGCGGGCAAAGTTTTGTTTGGGTTGATACACTAAGTTTCTCTAGCGTATGTACGAATTCGCAGTAACACCCGCCGTCACGCAGCTTCGGCGTCCGGGCGTGATCATCACAGAAGTCACGCCCGACAGCTTGGCCGCCGAGCTTGAGTTGGCCCCCAATGACCGCATCATCCGCGTAAATGGGCGCACGGTTCGCGATTATCTCGATTTTCGGTTCCAGACTTCCGGCGAAACGGAGCTGACATTCAAGGTCAAAAAGCCGAACGGCGAGACGGTCGAGATCGAATTCGACCGCGACGAAAGCGAAGATTTCGGCTTGATGTTCGAGCAGATTGTTCCCAGGCAATGCGCTAACGAGTGCCTTTTCTGCTTCTGCAAAGGCAACCCTGAAGACGCCCGGCCGTCGCTCTTTGTGCGCGACGAGGACATTCGGCTTTCGTTTCTTTACGGCAATTACACGACACTCAGCTCGATCACCGATGACGAGATGAAGCGTATTATCGAACAGCGCCTGTCGCCGCAATACGTTTCCGTCCACGCCACCGATCTGAAAACGCGTGCCTATCTTCTCGGCGTCGACGAAAAACGTGCCGACATTTCCGGCAAGCTCAAAATGCTTCTCGACAACGACATCGAGCTTCACGCGCAAGTCGTGCTTTGCCCGACGATTAACGACGGCGCGCAACTGGAAAAAACGCTCCGCGATCTTGCCGCCCATTATCCAAAGGTCGTCAGTACGGCTGTCGTTCCCGTCGCCCTGACGCGATACAACACGGACGAACGCCTGACCCGCGTAACGCCGGAATTCTGCCGACGGACTATTAGAGAGGTGGAAAAGCTTCAGAAGGAATTCCGAAAAACGCTCGGTGTGACTTTCGCTTTTCTGGGCGATGAGATCTACGTCAAAGCCGGAATGGATGTGCCAGGCCGCAGACATTACGGCAACTATCCCCAGATCGAGGATGGCGTCGGCATGATCCGCTCGTTTTTGAATGCTTTTGAGAAGATGTTTCAACGCAGAGACGCGGAGACGCAGAGAATCTCTTTTTCTGACTCCCCGCCTTACGAAGGAGGAGTGGCTGCCGCTTTGGGCAGACGGGGTGGTTCTCTCGATCAACGCACACATCCGGCGGCTATCGTTCCAATGAGATTCAATCACGCTAATGTTCTGCCGCCTGCTACCGCAGGCGGTTCTGACTTGTTCGGCACCATCCTGACAGGCGAAATGTTCGCGCCGATCCTTGCCGCCCAGATAGAAAAGTATAACGAAATTACGCGAGCCAAACTAAAAGTGATCGCCGTCCCGAACACCTACTTCGGCGGCGACGTTTCAGTTGCCGGCCTGCTTACCGCTCAGGACATGCTCGCCGTAAAGGATCAGGTTGTCGGGGATTTCGTCATCATCCCGACAAGCACTATCAAATCCGACGAGCCAATATTCCTGGACGGAATGTCCTACGCTACCCTCAAAGAAAAATTCAGCGTGCCGATCTACGATGTCGACACGCCGGGCCTTATAAAGTTCCTTTCGCAACCTTAATTTAATTAGTCTTAAAGTTATAGACGATTATTCCAGTCACTTTTACCGGAACTTCGGAGAGAAAGGTTGGGCCAAACTTCGCACTCCAAGCCGCTTTTTCAGCAGCATTTCTTAACAGAGGATGCCCGTCAATCGCTTTTGACGAAATTACTTTTCCCGACTCGTCGATCGTTATCTGGACGCTGACAGTACCCTGTGCGTGGATCGCTCGTGCCGCCGCCGGATACGGTGGCGGCGGAAGAGATTTCGCCTGGCCAGTTATGACGCCTTTAGAAATCGTTCTAACGGGCGGTTTCGTTTTGATGACAGGCGGTGGATCAGGAATTGTCTCCGGCGATACCGCTTCCCCGGACGTCGCGGACGAACTGCTGCCGATTGTTTCGCTGCGTCCCGGGCCGCCATCCGGGGCTCCCGCGCCTACCTTATCAATCCCATTTAGAATATAGTCCCCTGGAGGACGCGACAAATGAGTGTTTCGGGTTACGCTGATGTTCGTAGGAACCTCGCCAGGGCTTTCCTCCGGCCTCAATATATTTTCGATGCGGGATGGCTTATCTGATTGGCTTGTCTGCGGCTGATCTTGTACCTGCATGGGTTTCGGCGGTTCAGGTGCGGTTGGTGTCACCGGTGCAACGATCATCGAGACCTCGAACTGGTCACTGCCCAATCCGATATCGGCGGCGTACAGGCTAAATACAACGGCTGTCACAAATAAGATTCCGACGACGACCGTCGAGACCATGAAATAACGGCCTCGCCCTTTGAACTCGGCGCCCTGCTCGTCAGATACGATCAATTTGTCAAACATAATTTTTTCCTCCTTTCAAAGCCAGGTGCCAACCGTTCGATTAGTTAGACACCAAAAGAAGGAATTTGTTCCGTATGTTTTGTCACGAATTGGAACAGCCTGGAGATTATGCAGAATTTTTGACGGCGATGATTTCGGCGGCGATCGACACGGCGATCTCTTCGGGTGTGTGTGAATTTATGGGCAAGCCTATCGGGGTGTGTATCCGGGCCAATCTTTGAGCGGGGAAGCCTTCGTTTTCTAGATTTTTTAGCAACACCGCCATTTTGGCCTTACTGCCAAGCACGCCAAAATATTTAAAGTCCTTATGAAGCAGGCTACGGATGACGATCTCGTCGGAGGTGTAACCGAGCGTCATTACGACAACGTATGCATTCGCGCCAGATGGGATGAATTCGCCGATTTGCGCGTAACCGTCGATAATATGCTTCTCATGGGCGAACCGATTTTTGTCCAGAGTATTCAGGTCGGGCCTGTCGTCGAACAGACGTATATAAAAATCCATCCGCGACATCAGCTCCGACAGAGTCAAAGAACAATGCCCACCGCCAATGATGTAAAGATTGTTTTTACAGCCGAGCCTTTCTTGAAAAATGAAATGAGTGTCGGTGATTTTATCAAAACCGACATCGAAAGATACAGACTCTTCGGTTGAACTTAGTCCGCTTTCGCTAATCAAGAGTGTTGAGGGAGTATTTCGCTTTAAAGCGTCAATAATGCATTCGACACTTCCCAAATTATCCGAGGTCACCTTGGAGAAAACGACAGTTTGCCTGCCGGAACAGATTATTCCGCTGGGATTGCGGGCGTGTTTCTGGTGGACTTGAGGTTTCAGAAACGAGGTTAAACCGCCCGCTACCGCAGGCGGTTCTGACAAGATCCGACGACATTGCTCGACAAGATTCACTTCCATCACCCCGCCGCCGATACTTCCCGTCAACTCACCGTCCGAACCGACAACCATCTTGTACCCTTGCCTTCCCGGACTGCTCCCCGAACTTTCAGCCACGACAAGCAGCATCACCGGCTGGCCGTGCTTCAGCCGCTCGGCGATGAATTGCCATAGCTCGAGTTCTTTATTCATCAGGGAAGTTTACCGCAGAGACTGGGGAAGACGCGGAGAAAAATCGTAACAGGATGAACAGGATGCGCAGGATTTTGGCTATGCCGATCCGCATCCATCTGCGTTTATACGCGGCTAAGATCTTCCTGCCTTCATTTTCTTGACGTCTTCGCTGTAAAGATTCATTAAAACCTTTTCAGGCGTGAACGGAGCGTCGAATACCGGTGAGCAGTCTGTAAAGGCCTTAATCGCACTTCGGATCGCAAAATACGCCCCGATGCCGTACATCAGCGGCGGTTCGCCGACGGCTTTGGAATTGAATATGGCTAGATTTGCGCGATCGGTTTCGAGCGGCAGGATCGCGACCTCTCTCGGAACAGAGTAGATATCCGGTACCTTGTATGTTGAAAGCGCGTTCGAGCGAAGCTTGCCGTCCACGTCGTAAACGACCTCTTCCATCGTCATCCAGCCGAGGCCCTGGACGATGCCGCCTTCGATCTGGCCGTAATCGACCGAGGTGTTCATCGACGAGCCGAAATCATGACAGCATTTCACGAAGTCGACCTCA
This sequence comes from Chloracidobacterium sp., assembly GCA_043722725.1. Classification (GTDB taxonomy): domain Bacteria; phylum Acidobacteriota; class Blastocatellia; order Pyrinomonadales; family Pyrinomonadaceae; genus OLB17. Next base: position 3,863 of record JAYSON010000261.1, on the reverse strand, counting down.
TAGCGACCCCGCAAACAATCGACCGTGACGCCGACGACAGCCGTCCCGTAAACGTGATACGCGAACGGATGACCTTTTGCCGTGCTCCAGTCGAAATTAATTCCCGGCGTGGCGTAGTGCGAATGTTCGCTTAAATTTACGCGTTCGAGATGAGCGTCCATGACGAGCGTTTTCCAATCGAGACTAGTCCGTTCACTGTTGCGATGGACAAAGCCGTTTTCAAGCGACAGGTCCTCAACATTCTCCGCCTCGATAAGGTCTTTGGCGACCTCCAAGAGCCTGTGTCTAATCGCTTCGCATGCCATTTGCGTCGCCTTGCCGTTTAGATCGGCAGCGGCCGATGCAGCGGTTGGACTCGTGTTGGCGATCCGCAAGGTATTGGTGGTATTCACCTTAACTCGTTCAAGTTCCAATCCAAACATCGTAGCTGCGACCTGCGCGATCTTCGTATTTACACCTTGTCCCATTTCGACGGCGCCGGTCGAAACGGCAACGCTTCCGTCCGTGTAAACATGGACAAGGGAGCGTGCCTGGTTCATCGGCGTTTTTGTAAACGAGATGCCGAAACACACCGGCATTATCGCGACGCCCTTTCGGAAGTATTTGGACGAGGCGTTGAACTCGGCGGCCTCCTTTTGCAGCTTCGCGAAATCATAAGCCGTGTCGCCCTGGGTCCATGACGTGATCGCGTCGCTTTCGGCCTTTTGGCCATAAGGGAACCCTTCACCTTCGTCGATCAAATTAGTTCTCTGGATATCGGCGGCCGCAACACCGAGCTTTTCAGCCGCGTGAGCAATGGCGGATTCGATAACGAACATTCCCTGCGGCCCGCCAAAGCCGCGAAAGGCTGTGTTTGGGGGGAGATTTGTCCGACAGCTATATGCCGTCGCGGTAACGTTCGGAATAAAATACGAGTTTGTGCAATGAAACAAAGTGCGTTCAAGCACCGGCGGCGAAAGGTCGGCAGACGCCCCCGCGTTCTGATAAAATACGGCTTCGTACGCGACGATCTTCAGATTTTTATCCAGCCCGATCTTATAATCCGCCGAATATGGATGCCGCTTGCCCGTCATCCGCATGTCTTCCATCCGGTGCAGAGCATATTTTACGGGCCGCTTGGTCAATTGCGTCCCTACCGCACATATCGCCGCCCACGCATTCGCCTGATCTTCCTTGCCGCCAAAACCTCCGCCAATTCGCTGCACATCGACCTCGACATGATGCATCGGCAAGCCCGTAACGCGGCAAACCGTCCGCTGCACCGCCGTCGGCCCCTGCGTAGAAGAATAGACTTTCAAGCCGCCATTTTCAGTCGGCACGGCATACGCACCCTGCGTTTCGATATAAAGATGCTCCTGCCCGTTAATGTCCGCACGGCCCTCAAAAACATGCTCGCATTTTGCAAACGCCCTGTCGGTGTCGCCCATCTTGAACTTCTTCGGCGGCACGATCAGATCGCCCTTCGCCGCCGCAATACGCGGATCGGTAATTACCTCAAGCGGCTCGATCTTAACCGTTATCTTCTTCGCAGCCTTCCGGGCAAGCTCTTCAGTTTCGGCAAAGACCACAGCGATCGGCATTCCCTGAAAATGAACCTCACGATCCGCAAGCAGCGGCTCGTCCGGCACGACCCCGCCGATCTGATTTTCGCCGATCAGGTCTTTTGCCGTTATGACTTTTACGACGCCTTCGGCTTTTTCGGCGTCGGATATATAGATCGAGATCAGCTTTCCATGAGCGACCGACGAATCAAAAACGCAAGCAAACAGCGTCCCCTGAACAAGCTGAATGTCGTCCAGATAAACGGATTCGCCGCGGACGTGAGATTTTGAATCGACGTTTTTCATTTCGTTAGCTGCTACCGTATTATTAAGTTACTTTCCCGGAAATTGATATGCAGGAGCAAGAATTCAAAGTCGTTTATGATATTTTGCAAGAGGGCTATTTAGGCTTAACTTGGTTTCCGCTCCTCTGGTTTCTAGGAGCGGTGATCATGTCTATCTTCTTCGTTAAGCATCTAATAGCGATCAATTTCAAAGTCAAAGGAATAAATGATTCGTTGGTAGTGGTTATTTTCCCGATATTTCTCATTGTCGGAGTCTTGGGAATCCTAAGTACATTTTATACTCAATGGAACTGCATAAGTTGGGCAAAAAGCCATACAGTTCCAGTCACCGAAGGACAAATCGACAACCTAAAAACTGAATCAAAATACGAAACATTTACAGTCAACGGAATAAAATTAGAGCATAGAGAATACGACGTTTCAAAATGCGGCTATACGCAAGCGAAAGGCGTTAAATTGCAAAATAGAAATCCAGTCAGAATTACATACCATGAGGGTTGTATCTTAAAACTTGAAGTTGCCAAGTAACTTTTAATCAGAATTCAACTCGGAATAATTCGACAAAATGTGCAGTGAAAAGCTGCCGCAGTAGCAAACGCTTATATTCTTCGGTGCCGCGGACATCGGATATCGGCGAGATCTCAAGCTGCATTATCTCGTTTGCCTTTTCTATGGTTTCGGCGTCAACTGTCCTGCCTATGAGGAATGACGACGTTTCTTTTAAATATAACGGGATCGGTGCGACACCGCCGGCGGCTACGTGGGCGTCGAGAATCATGTGGTCCACAAGACTGCCAGGGAACCCGGTCGCTGATGCTCCCGGTTCTGACAGGACGGGCGGCACCCAGCCTTTGCCGGGCATGGTCTCGCACCTTAACGAGATCGCTGTATTGACCGTAGCGATGTCGAGATATGTTCGCTTGCAGACTTTTTCAAAGTTGAAATAGAAATCTTTAGCGGGCTTGCGGAAGCGGATCGTTTTTATGAATTCGTCATCGCTCTTGTCGAGCTTTTTGTAGTCAAGATACAGTTTCTTGAGCAGCATTTCTCGGCCATTATTCAAGACGATCTCGGCGTTCAGCGCAAGAAACCATATGGTCATGTCGCCGATCGGTGAGGCGTTGACGAAATTGCCTGCAAGCGTTGCCATATTGCGGATCGGCGTCGATGAGACGAGTTTTAGATGCTTGTAAAGATCGGGGAATATCGATTGCATCACCGGCGATTCGAGCAGATCGGTTACGGTCGCCGAGGCTCCGATCTCAATGAAATCTCCCTTATCGCGGATGCCGCGAAGTTCGTTATCATAAAGCAAATGAGCGGCTTGGGACTCCGCCATTACATCCGGTTTATGAACATAAACATCGGTGCCGCCGCCGACGAACGTCGGAACCACCTGCGGTAGCAGGTGGTTGAGCTCGGATGATGGACTCGCCAAGTCAATTGAGATGGCTTTGAGCCGCGACGCGATGTGGGAAAAATATTCAGGGACAATATTCTTTTCAACGCCCCGTCTTAAACCACCCGCTACCGCAGGTGATTCTGATAAGAGCCTACTGATTCCCGCCGCGGCCCGCTCGATCGACTTATAACCCGTACACCTGCAAATGTTCCCGTCGATGGCTGAGACGGCCATCTGAGGTGTTTTCTCGGTGCCGTCGATGCAGAAACCGGTCAGCGACATCACAAAACCGACTGTGCAGAATCCGCATTGGGTGCCGCTTTCGTCGATCATTGCTTGCTGCACTGGTGTTAGCGAACCATCCGCCGGATTAACTCCTTCTATAGTAACAATGTGTTTTCCTGCAGCGTTTGCCAACGGCATCAGGCAGGATGTCATCGTACGATACGAAACGCTTTCGCCTTTCAACTCACCCACCAAGACGTTACACGCCCCGCAATCGCCTTCGCGGCAGCCGATCTTCGTGCCCTTTAGATTTTGGCGATAACGCACAAAATCGAGCAAGGTTGTGCCGCGCGGCAAATCGGTCCGTATGTCCTGATTGTTTAGGATGAA
>JAYSON010000260.1:0-2923 GCA_043722725.1 Chloracidobacterium sp. | reverse complement strand
CGCTCTTCGCGTACTTTTTGCCACAGCCTGCTCGATGTTCCGCCGCCGATTATATTGGCCAGGAGGTCGGCCGGGTAACGCAGCTTATCTGACGCGGCGACAAACGGTGTCGCGATAATGAGATGGGCCTGCTCAAGGCTGTCGTTCTGCTCAATAACTATCGGAGCAGAGAAGGTTGGTGGTGACGATTGAGATTCGAGCTTTTGCGTGCCGTTAGAACTTGAACCCCAAACGCCCGATACCATCTCAACTAACTGTTCATGCTCGATATTTCCGGCCGCGACGATCACAAGATTTGATACGCTAAACGCTTGTCGGTGATAGGTCCGGGTCTTTTCGCTGTCAAAGGATTTCACCGTTTTCGGCGTTCCGGCGATCGATAAACCGAGTGCATGGCCTGGGAAAAATTCGCGGCTGAAGATCTCGCCGAGATATTCTTCGGGTGAATCATCGACCATCTTCATCTCCTCGATTATGACCCGCTGCTCACTTTTGAGGTCCCCCGCGTCGAATCGCGGGTTCGCGAGCATATCAGCGATCAGATCGAAGGCGGCGGGAACCTGGTCGTCGATGACCTTGATCGCAAAACCCGTTTCTTCATGAGTCGTAAACGCGTCGAGATTGCCGCCAAGACGGTCTTGCTCGATGGCGATGTCGAGAGCCGAGCGTTTTGTCGTGCCCTTGAAAACGGTGTGTTCAATGAAATGCGAGATCCCGTTCAATTCGTCGGGTTCATGACGCGAGCCGACGCGGAAAAAGAACCCCAGCGTTGCCGAACGGACGCCGGACATCTGGTCAGTAAGAATTGTAAGGCCGTTTTCAAGGCGCGTTGTGTTAGTCATGCTCATCATCATTTTCAACATGTAAGTATGTCAGCAATAATATCCGGTCAGGCCGCAGATGCCAAAATGGCTGGTAAAATTTACATATACTATGTTAAATTAAGCTGCCGCCCGCTCCGCATTCAAAAACGGGCTTTTCATCGATTTTGCCAGCAATGAGCGAAACCCTAATTAAAGATACCGGCAAGATAATAATGTCGACGAATGGCGACACGCGTGAAAACGAGTTCGACATGCATGAAACCGTTTTTGGTGAGGACCATAATTCGGCGGTCGAACCGGAGATTGCCGACACCTTAGCGGCATCTGCTCAGAAAAAACGTAGAAAACGGGCGTTTTACATTGCCGGCGGCATCCTGTTGATCGCCGCCGTCGCTTTTTTGATCTATTGGCTTTACGTGCGGCAGTTTGAATATACGGACGATGCTTCCATAGATGGCGAAGTAGTGCAGATCAGCCCGAAAATTTCGGCGTATGTTGCAAGGGTTCTAGTAAAGGAAAATCAATTTGTCAAAAAAGGCGATTTGCTTGTCGAACTTAATTCCGACGACTTGGAAGCACGGCTTGAACAGGCGAAATCCCAGCTTAGGGCGGCCCAAGCCCAGCGTACACGAGCGAAGGCCCAGACCGATTTAACGCGTACGACATCTTACGCGACTCAATTTCAGGCGCTCTCGAATGTTAAAACTGCTAAAAACAACGTGGCACAGTCTGGGCTGACGGCCGAAACAAAACGCTCCGAAATAATACAAGCGGAATCTGCCGTCAAAACCGCGCGGGCGAATCTTGCACAAGCGCGGGCTCAAATTCCACAAGCCGAGTCGAATCTTAGGCTTGCCCAAGTCGAATATGAACGCAGTCTTTCACTTTTTAATTCTGGCTCCGTTTCCCGTCAAAGCCTCGACCTTGCGGAAAACGCGCTTCAACGTGCGAAGGCCGAGCTCAACGCCGTGCGAAATCAGGCAACTGCGGCGGAATCCCGCATAGAAGAAGCCGATGCCAGAGTCGCAACCGCGCAATACAATTACAAACACTCGCTGGCGCAGATCGAAAGCAGCCGGTCGGAGGTTGATGAATCAATCGGAAGACTTAAAGGTGCAAATTCCGCTCCCGAAAGGATAGCGGTCGATCAATCGGAAATCGGGACTGCGGAAGCCGGAATACAACAGGCGGAGGCGGCCGTTCGCGGAGCAGAGCTGGAACTGTCAAATACAAAGATATACGCTCCAGAAGACGGCTTTGTTACCCGGAAAAACGTGCAGGAAGGACAGCTTGTTCAGCCCGGAGCCGCCTTGATGGCGATTTCACAAACCGATGTCTGGATTGTCGCGAATTTCAAGGAAACGCAGCTTGAGGGAATGCGTGTCGGTCAACCGGTAGAGATTAAAGTTGACGCATTCCCGGGTAGAACCTTTCGCGGCAGGATCGAAAGTTTTCAAGCAGGCACAGGTTCGGCATTCAGCGTTCTGCCATCCGAAAATGCGAGTGGAAATTTCGTGAAAGTCGTCCAGCGCGTTCCGGTCAAAATTGTATTCGACGAAAAACCCGAAAATGTCCACTTGCTCGTTCCGGGAATGAGCGTTCAGCCGCGGGTAAAAGTTCGATGACTCCTGATGACTTAAGATTGCTAACTGCTTGTTCTTCGCTGTTGATACCGATTCAATAACCTGTATGTCCGCAGAAGCAATCCCACCCGATCAGCCCGCCGAAAAAAAATCGCTTTTTGAATCTCATCCGCTTTTGCTGGTCGTGATCTTGACGATTGCCAGCTTTATGGAAGTGCTGGATGCCGGAATCGCCAATGTTGCCTTGCCGAATATCGCGGGAAACCTTTCGGTGACGCCGGAGGAAGCGAGCCTTGTAACGAGTTCCTATTTGGTGGCGAACGCGGTAATTATTCCGATAACAGGGTGGTTGTCAACCTATTTCGGGCGAAAGCGTCTTTATCTGGCATGTGTTGCTATTTTTATAGCAGCCTCTTTTCTATGCGGTGTTTCGACAAGTCTCGAAATGCTGGTTTTTTTTCGCGTCGTTCAAGGTTTAGGCGGGGGCAGTCTTGTGGCCCTGGAACAGGCATTTAT
>JAYSON010000259.1:0-2653 GCA_043722725.1 Chloracidobacterium sp. | reverse complement strand
TTAAATGCGTTCCTGCTCGAATCGGTTAGCCGCCTGATAACGATTGTTTTTAAGCTCGTACCTTTTCTCATCGGAGTTGACGAAGCCGGTGCGCAATTCGTGGCCGAAACGGTCGCGATCGGTGCCGGGATCGGCATCACGCTGGCGATCATTCGAAAAGGCCGCATCTTGTTCTGGACGTCAGTCGGCCTGATCCTGATCATCAAACGCGGGCTGTCGCTGAAGGAGATCTCCGAAAGTCAGGAACCGTAGATTGGAAGCGAAGGTCTTTCAAAGTCAGGGAAGGCCATACGAAAGCGTTATTTCCGGAAGCGAGGCAATCCGGGGCTAAATTTGCGTTGTGATCCCGTCTAACCCGATAGTTTATATTTCTTTTGGTTCATCGCTTATTGTTTCGGGAAATTCGCGTGGTCGAAGTTTGAGCATGTTCAATTAAATTCCAAGAGGCTTCAGTGTCACGAAATGGGGTTCTCGCTTCTTCGATTCCGCCAGTTTTAGCGAATTGAAACAGAGACGGATCCAGCCTTCGGAATCGTGAATGCGATGAACCGCACCTTGTTCAGCAAGGTGCAGGAGTTTTGCCCAAATGCCGGGAAACAGTTCTTTGGTCTCCTCGGGCATAACCAGATGGACATACTTCCCGCATCTCAGGCAAAAAGCCGTGCTCAACGAGCGCCTCCGCGACCGAATAACGATTTCTTTGTTTCGATGTCCATCCATAATTTCTGTGATTTGTTTCGCCTTTCGTTTTTCGGTTTCCAGCTATCGATTAATTGGCGCGCCGCGCGGATCGATATTTCCACGCGACGTCAGAATTATCAGGCAGGATCAAAGAAGAAGTCCTGAGAAAAGGCTGAGAGTTCGGTGAGAGTTCTATGAGAATGCAGGAAAAACGAATAGAAAGGGACTGAGCAGAGATACAATCTGAGTTCAAACGTCAGTTAGTTCCTCGATAATTATTAAGATACGCTGAAGCGTGAACTCAAATCACCGTTAGAACGGCCAAAAGATCGGAACCAAAACTATTGATACGATGAATGCAATTAACGTTAACAGCGTGCCGATCTTAACGAAATCCATAAAGCGGTAACGTCCGGGTGTGTAAACAAGAACGCATGCGGGTTCGAGCGGGGTGATAAATGAAAACGACGCGGCGTAGGTTATTCCGACGATAAAAGTTCGCGGATTCAGGCCGAGTGCGACGGCTGCCTGTACCGCAATCGGCAGAACGACAAGAGCTGCTGCTTGATTCGACATCGGCTGCGTCAATATTACGGTTAAAAGAAAAAAACCGGCAAGCACCGATGTCGCGCCGTATCGGCCAAAGTATTCCACGATATAACCCGCGAGATAAATATCACTCCCGGTTTTTTCCATCGCCACGCCAAAACTCATCATGCAGGCAATAAGTACGAGCAGCCGAAAATCGATGAGCGAATACATCTCGGAGTAGCGCACGGTCTTGGTTCCCAGAAGAAGCATTACGCCGAGCAGGACACAAACCGCGAGCGGAATATCAAAACCGGTAACGAGCTTGGAAAGTGACAGCGTGAGGAAAAGCAGAAAAGCCGCGATCGCCCATTTACGCTTTTCAAGCCGCATACTGCTCGCCGAAACGTCTTCTAAGAGCAGCATTTCGCCGTCAACAACTAACGGTTCTATCTCATGGCGCGTTCCCTGCACGAGCAAAACATCACCGAATTTGAGCTGCACACTGCTTAGCTTGTTTAGAAAGGTTTCGCCGTGCCGGTTGATAGCGAGGACGGTGAGTTCGTAGCTTTGCCGGAAACGCACGTTTTTAAGGGTTTGCCCGACAAGCCGCGAATCGCGCATCACCATAACCTCAAAAAGCTCGATGTCTTCGCCTTCCAGGACCCCGTCATTGAGTTTGAAATCGGGCTTGATCTCTAAACCGACCTCTTCCTTAACACGAAGAATATCGTCTATCGTGCCCTCGACAATCAAAAGGTCGCCGGATGCAATTCGCTCTCCTGCGCGCGGTGAAATTCTCCGTTGATCGCCCCGGATGATTCCGAGAACATTGAGTTCGAGCTCGGTATTGATGTTCGATTCGCCCAAGGTTTTGCCGACCAGCCGCGAATTCGGCAAGACAAGAAGTTCTGAGATGTATTCGCGGATACTGTAATTATCAGTTAAAGAAGTGCCGCCGCCGCGATTCGGCAGCATTTTCCTGCCGAGAAGGAGCATATAAAACATTCCCGCAGCGAAAATGATTATGCCGACCGACGTCAGTTCGAACATCGAAAACGGCTCCTGCCCATAACGCGTGATAGCACCGCTGACGGCTAGGTTTGTGGATGTTCCGATCAAGGTGCAGCTGCCGCCGAGAATTGCCCCAAAAGCGAGCGGCATCAGCAATTTGGATGGTGCAACCTTAGCTTTTGCGGCGAGGCCGATAATGACCGGCAAAAACATCGCCGTTGTTGTAGTATTTTTCAAAACCGACGCCGATGCTGCCGCAACGGTCATGATGAGAGCGGTGAGAACGAATTCATTGTTACCGGCTATTCGATAAAGTCGCCGCCCGATTAAATCCACCAGGCCGGTTTTTATCAGCCCGCCGACCAGAATAAAAAGCCCGCCGATAGTGATGATAATATCGTTGCCAAACCCGGCGACGCCTTCCTGAATA
>JAYSON010000258.1:0-11552 GCA_043722725.1 Chloracidobacterium sp. | reverse complement strand
CCCCGTAGTAGTTTTCCGAAAAGGGCCGTGTGATTTCCCGCGAATGAAGGCGTACGGATGTCGAGCGGCACCGAATCGGTGGTTATCGAGATCGCGTATTTGTGGCCTCGCGGCGTGGTCCGCGTGATGTACGACGAGGTTTCGGCCATATTCACCATATTCTGGCTACAGGTACTGCCGAGCGTTATGATGCCCGAATTGCGCGTTTTCTGAGCGATTTGCATCATGTCCATCGTGTCCTGCGTAGTGTCGAACGTGAACTGCGATTTCTTTTCAAACCGAGCTCTAGCGATGCCGATTGAAAGCTCCGTGCCGACCAGATCCGGGCAAAACACCGGTATCCTTGATTTGAACGAGGCGGTCATAATGCCATCTTCGTGGGCAATTTCGGCCAGTTCGCGGCCCATCAGGTGCAAAAATTCCCGCGTCGAATACGCCCGCGAAAGATCGAGCTGGTTTATCACGCTGCCAACCCATTCGTCGGCTTCCTGATATTCTTCGCTGTTGGCGAGCGTGTCGCCCATGCGGACGACATCCGATGCTTCAAGCTCTTCGTCGCTCATGCTCGGATGACCCTGATAATGATTGCGTCCAAGCGTTTCGTGAATGTCTTGATAGAGCACGGTTCCCGACATCACGATCACATCGACAAAGCGATTTTTGATGACATACGCCAGCAACCGCCGCATTCCGGACGGAATCAGATTCCCGGAGCCGCACAGATATATCGTAGAATTGTCATCCAGCATGTCCAGCCAGATGCGGTGAGCCTCCGCAAGTTGTTTTGCACCAAAGCCTGCTCCTTCCATTTTTTCCAAAAGCCCGGCAACGGACCGGTCGCGGTCGATCGGCACAGGCCGTGTCGGGACCGTTAAAAACTTAGAAGACTTTGATTTCTGTTTAGCCACCATCATTAATTTCTCCAGGTCGATTAAATTGTAAAATTGCTAAATATCAGCTTGTTCAGTCGTATAAAATTCAAGGCTCCCACAGTTTTCACATCGGTAAGAGTCCACGGTGTACGCCGCTCTGCCGGAGGTCTTTATTCCCGACCAGAGTGACCGTTCGGGTTCGCCTTCAACCCAAACCTGCCGCTGCTTGTGTTCATAATGACCACGGTCAAAGATAAATCCCCTCAGCATCCTGCCGCTGCATTTCGAACATTCAATTTCCGTTACCATTAAATTCAGCTTCCGTTCGGCGTTAGATATGTATAACTCTCTGCCTGATTCTCATAAAACTCGATCAGATCGTTGCCCTCTTTTGTCGAAAGCTGCCCCGCCTTGATCCTCGCCATAACGGCGCGTCGAAACTGGTCGTGCAATTGCACGGCATCGAAACGAACCGCCTTAAGTGCATCCGCCAGCGTCGCTCCGTAGATCACCTTCTTAATGATATGCCCGTCTTCGCCGATAAAAATATGGGCCTCATGCGGAACGCCGAACAGATTATGGTTATTTCCCATAACCTCCTGATACGCCCCGACCAGCATCATCGCCAGATAATAGGGTTCATTTTTTACCAGCTTGTGAAGTTCGAGCACGGGTTTGACATCGTGAAGATCCACGAATTTATCAACGATACCGTCGGAATCACAGGTGATGTCACATAGCGTAGCATATTCTGTCGGCTTTTTGTTGAGTTTATGTATCGGCATTATCGGAAAGAGCTGCTCGAGGGCCCAATTATCCGGCATCGACCTGAAAACAGAGAAGTTAGCGAGATACTTCGCGCACATCAGCCGCCGCAATTCGTCGAATTCTTCGGCGACGTATTTTTTCAATTGGGCAAACTGGTCCGCCTTTTCGCACACGTCCCAAAATAAAACCTCGCCTTTTCCTTTGTCTTCCAGAGATATAAGCCCGAGGTTGAACATCGTGAAAAGCTCTTCGCGATTCTCTATCGCGTCATGATAATACTCACGGTAATTCTTCGCGTTGATGGTTTCTCGCAGATCATGCAGTTCGCGGACGACCTGGGGATCGTCCTTAGTAATCTCTATCGGTATCAAATCTTCAACGATTGTCTCAATCTCATCCTGAATGTTTGTGACCAGAATCGCGTGATAGGCAGAAAGAAAGCGTCCGGATTCCTGAATGATCGTCGGATGCGGAACATTCTCGTCGTCGCAGACCGTTTTGATGACGTAAATAACGTCGTTAGCAAACTCGCGTGCATTGTAATTTGCCGATGATTCGAACGATGTTCGCGAACCGTCGTAATCCACAGCCATGCCGCCGCCGACATCCAGATAATCAATCGGGATTCCCATCTGCCGGATCTTCGAATACGTTCGCGCGGCTTCCTTCATTGCGTTCTTGATCCGCTTAATGTCCGTTAACTGCGAGCCGATATGAAAGTGCAGCAGCTTGAGCATGTCGATCCGGCCCACTTCCTGAAGTTGGCGGATGACATCGAGAATCTCGGTCGTCGTCAGTCCGAACTTCGCCGCTTCGCCGCCCGATTTTTCCCATTTGCCCGAGCCTTTCGAATAAAGCTTTACGCGGACGCCGAGCATCGGCAGACTCGCCTCCGGATTCTCGACCGTCACTTCCTCGACCAAGCTGAACGTGTGCTCCAGCTCGCTCATCTTTTCGATCACGATGACGACATTTTTTCCCGCCGAGGCACCGGCAAACGCAAGCTTTACAAAATCGCGGTCCTTAAAACCATTTAGAACGAGTAAACTGTCCTTCGATTGCTCGAGAGCCAGGGCGGCATAAAGCTCAGCCTTCGATCCGGCCTCGAGCCCGAAATTATATCGCGAACCTTCGCGCAAGTACTCTTCGATGACGGCACGGTTCTGATTTACCTTCATCGGGTAAACGCAAAGATGGCCGCCCTCGTATTCGAATTCCTTTATGGATTTTTTGAACGCGGTTTGCAGCTTGCGTATCTGCCCGAATAAAAGTTGCGGAAAACGGAGTAATACCGGCGTGTTGATGCCGCGTTTGCGGAGATCGTCGATTATTTCTTTGACATCGGCAGTTAAATTCTCGTTTTCCGGCGATTTTACAACCAAGTGGCCTTTGCGGTTGATGCCAAAATATCCGGCGCCCCAGTTGTCAATGCCGTAGGTTTCGGCAGTCTGCTCAATAACTGAACTCAATTTGCGATTCTCCAATCATTAATTCGAATCATTTACGCCTCAGCAAAAACCTAAAGTGTAATAAAAATATAGCAAAAATCAAAACGAGCGACAACAGGTGTTTTTCGTAAACAAAACCATAGCATTCACTTAACGGTTGTGGCACAAACTTTGCATCTTTAGGCTCCGGACGCAGGTGGAGCGAGCACAATCGACCACCAACACGTGCATTTACGGGCTTTTTGTCAATTGTTCGAGTTTAGACGCAGGCGGATTGCCAAAAAATGGTGTCATAATTTGTCACACACCTGAAAAAGTCCGCGTTAACGAGGTGAATTTATGAAATATAGCAATGAAAAAGGATTTTCTCTTATTGAACTCTTGATAGTCGTTGTCATCATCGGAATAATCGCCGCCCTTGCGGTTCCAGCGTTTCAGCGAGGAATAATCGCCGCTGAAAACCGAAATGTCTTCGCAACAATGAGAACAATGAATTCCAGCCAGGCAATGTTTTTCTCGCAAAATCAACGTTTTGCCCGTTTAGGCGAACTCAACAACATCAACGGGAATGGGCTTGGCACAGTGGTCGGTGATCGTATGTTTCGGAACAAGTTTACGTTCGAGATGGCGCCCATTGCTCCGACAAATGTAGAGCTGAAGGACGGTTATACGATTGGAGCTTTCAGAGACGCCGGCGGTGTTACCTATAGATTTGAGCTTACTAATATGGGTGTCCAGCGAATCATTGCCGGTTCTCCTTCAGACCCCGAGTAATTTAACGATTGTCGAACGGTTTTTGCGCGAAACGGTGAATGACCATGAATGTTTTTGAAGACTTGATAGAAGAGCTTAAAGACGAGAATTTGCTCGAAGATACGGTGATCGATCTAAAAGGGTGCGATGCCGCTCCGGGAAGCGTCCACGAAATCGATCCGAATTTCCTCGACTCAGGTTATAACTCCCATGACCTAGCGTCCGGAACAGTTGCTCCGCCCACTTCCAGAGAGAATGACAATCTTCTCGAAATCGATCTTCCGCAGATAGAAAAGCCGGTCAACGAACGCGACTTTTTCAGGAAACGCGCGATGGACGAAGTTTCGAGCCTCCAGATGGTCGAACACGTTCTCTCAGGCGTCGAACGCGAGCACATGAAGATGACTCCCGTTTCGTATGACGACCTCGTTGCGAAAAAAGCTCTTCACAGATTCATGCAGGTTTCGGGCGATTTGAAATCGCCGGAACATGCCGAAGCCGAATTTGCCCTTCGCCAGGAAACGGAAAGCTGGAGTTTCGCTCTGTTTGAACGCGATCAAAAGATATCGGTCGCAAACATACGCCGCTTTTGCGAGGACTCGCGTCCGGTACTCAGTTCGCAGGCATTGATCTCGCTCGCCCGTTTTTATCGCAATTCCCCTTATTCCGAAGACGTTCGCGGCAAATTCGACTTTGTTATGACCCGCCTCTTTTCGCGTGATACCGAGGATGAAACGCGCCGCCTGCTTTTCCCGATGCAGGAAATGATCGGCCACGTAGCTACGCTCTACGCCAACTGGTCCAGCATCGCCCTTTATTCAAACGAAGAAGATCAGATAGACGTCTCGCTCGCGGTCACCCGTTTCAGCGAACTCAGCATCGAGATCGAAAACGCCGAAACGTTCGACGAGTTGCTGGAAACAGATTTTTTCAACAAGGTCCGGCTTTACAAAGAAGAGTCGGCCGAAATGTTTTACGTTCCCGATGTCACCGCCGCCGCGATCGAATGTAACCTTAAGATCGGCAACAAATACGTCGAACTGATCGAACTTGAAAAGTCTACGAAAGATGTTGGGACGATAGAAGAAAAGTATGGCTACACATACGATCAGATAGTTTCGAACGCGGCGGGCAAAACACTTTTGCTTGAAGATCTCTTGAAGTTAAGTCCCGAAGATGGCGATTTCCGTGAAGCTGAGGTTTTTCCGGCCTTCCGGCCAGTGGCGAAACCGGCGGTCTCTACAAAAGCAAAATCGAATTCCGATCCGGCGTTTGATATCTTCGGCGTCAATAAATGGCTCATGGTTGTTGCCTTCATTGCCATTCTGGCCAGCGTCGGCGTCTACATTTGGGCCGACAAATCTGCCGGTGAAGATGCCACGGCAACGGTCGCAAAGCCTGTGGTGATTGACGATCCGGATGTCAAGAAGCACTTACGAAGTCTTCGCTCAAGCAGTGAAACGCTCTACGCAATGACCCAACCGACCTTCGACGTTCTCAACGAAGAACAGCAAAAAGAGTTTCTACAAAAAGTCCTAAAACTCGCCAACGAACGAAATCTTCTGAAGGTAAATCTTCTCAATAGCAAGGGCCGCACCGTCGCTTACGCGTCAAAAGGACGGCTCGATTTAATCGGCCAATAACCTCGAACTTTCCTCACCCCTCAGGCACGCGTTAACTCGAAATGGTTGGCCGTGCCTTTTTTGCGCTTCTCTATTCGTCTTGTTTTTTTTCCTTGCGTTCGGTGGTGTCAGCCGTTGAGGGAACCAACACACCTATTAATCGAAACCTATCATTCGAACCCGTTTCTTGCCGAGCCGCAGAGTTCGATCATGACAGAAGAGTGTGTTTTAATGAATGATGTTACATAAATGTAGGAAAATTTACATACCGAGTGATAATCTCGTACGCGACATTATCTCATAAGTCCAATACAGAAAGCGATTTGCGTCGTTGATGATATAACGGCACGGAGCTTGCGAATATCCGGCCGACGGAGACCGGCGCGTTTAATATTGTAAATTGTTGGAAAGGCGCCTTGAAGTTCTGCCTAACGTGATCTTGGTTGTGCCTTGAATCATTGTTATTACTTAATTTTAGGAGAAATAATGAACGCGAAAACTATTCTAACTTATGCCGCCGATCAGGAAGCGAAGTTCGTCTCGCTCCGTTTTACCGATCTTCCCGGTGCTTGGCACCATCTCACGTATCCGATCCATAATTTGAACGAGGACACGTTCGAAGACGGCTTCGGATTTGACGCATCGAGCCTCCGCGGTTGGGCTGCAATCAATGAGTCTGACATGCTTCTGATCCCCGATCCGTCGAGAGTATGGGTCGATCCGTTTGCCGATGAAACGACCATCTGCCTTATCGCTAACGTCGTCGAGCCGATCACAAAAGACGGATACAGCCTCGATCCGCGTTCGGTGGCCATCCGGGCCGAAAGCTATCTTCGCTTCACCGGCATCGCGGATACGATAAATGTCGGACCAGAGGCCGAATTCTTTGTATTCGACAGTGCAACATTTCACAACGGCCAGCAATCGGCGGGTTACTCTATAGATTCCGAAGAAGGCCATTGGAATTCCGGCCGTGCGGGATCAGAAACGTCGCCGAACCTCGGGTATCACATCCGTCCAAAGGAAGGCTACGTGCCGGTCGCTCCGATGGATTCGCTGGTCGATCTGCGAAATTCTATATCGATGATCCTCGGCGATGTCGGCATAAATGTTGAGTGCCATCACCACGAGGTCGCCACTGCAGGGCAGTGCGAGATCGATTTCAAATACGCCAATCTGCTCCACACGGCAGATAATGTGATGCTATTTAAAAACGTTGTAAAGAACACGGCAGTCATGCATGGTAAATCTGCAACCTTTATGCCGAAACCGCTTTACGGCGACAACGGCTCGGGAATGCACTGCCATCAATCGCTCTGGAAGGACGGCAATCCGCTGTTCGCCGGCGACGAATACGCGGGACTGTCTGAAATGGCTAAATTTTATATCGGCGGGCTTTTAAAGCATGCCCCGGCCCTCGTCGCCTTCGCCGCCCCAACTACCAACAGCTATAAGCGGTTGGTCCCCGGATTCGAAGCTCCGGTAAATCTTGCTTACTCGGCACGAAATCGGTCGGCGGCCGTTCGCATTCCAATGTTCTCGCCATCGCCCAAAACGAAACGGTTGGAATTTCGCCCGCCCGATCCAAGCTGCAATCCTTACATCACCTTCGCCGCGTTGCTAATGGCCGGACTCGATGGAATTCAGAATCGCATCGATCCCGGTGCTCCGCTCGACAAAGACATTTACGATCTTCCGCCTGAAGAGCTGGCAAATGTGCCGTCCTTGCCCGGATCGCTTGACGAGGCTCTGATCGCTCTCGAAAACGACCATGAATTCCTTCTAAAAGGCGATGTTTTCACGCGGTTGATGATTGAACGATGGATTACCTATAAGCGAGAGAAAGAGATTACGCCGCTGCGTTTGCGACCGCATCCGCTCGAATTTTCGATGTATTACGACACCTAGATCGAAGATAGTCGTGCGACAATTGACGTGGGCAGATCTTGTGGGTCTGCTCACATTTTTGCATTCAGAGATGACTATGAATATTGAACCGGTTGTATTGAGGGGAGACCGGGTCGAACTGGAGCCGCTCAGCCTCGACCATGTCGGGCCGCTCTGCGAATTTGGCTTTGACGAAGGCTTATGGCGTTGGACGATCAATAAGATAACGACGGAGGATCGAATGCGGGGGTATGTGGAAAGCGCTTTAGACGATCAAAGCAAAGGTCTCGCGATCCCGTTCGCGACGACACTGTCCGAAGGTTACAAAATTATAGGTTCTACCCGTTTTGGAAATATCGACACTACAAACCGCAAGGCTGAGATAGGCTGGACGTGGGTCGATCCGGCGTGGCAGCGGAGGTTTGTCAACACGGAAGTCAAGCTTCTTATGCTGACCCACGCCTTCGAGGTTTGGGGCTGTGTACGGGTTGAACTTAAAACCGACGCGTTAAATGAAAGATCGCGGAATGCTATTTTGCGGCTCGGTGCCGTTGAAGAAGGAATTTTCCGCAAGCACATGATCACCGACGACGGGCGTTTTCGCAATTCGGTCTATTTCAGTATCATTGACACAGAATGGGAGCAAGTAAAAGCCGGCCTTATCCGTAAACTCAGGAGTTATCAATGAAATCATTTTGTACCGTAATTTCAGGTATTTTGCTCGGTTTAAGTCTGGCTGCATGTTCGAGCAGGGAAGAGAAGCCAGCGAATCAGAAGGCGGCCGCCAATCGCCCGGCAAACGCGGCACCGGCCGCCAATGCGGCAAATACCACAGCACCTGTCAATAACGAAGGTGCAGCGGTTACAGAGAAAGAGGTTGTCTCGCAAGACCCGATCAGCGACGTCAGGAAAAGCAAGAGGGAGGCCATGCGTAAGGAAGCGGAGAATGCACCGCCGCCGAAAATCGACCTTGAAGCGGAGCTGAAAAAATCGAAGCAGCCTGCTCCGGAAAACTCCGAATTTGCGGCTGTCCTGACCGACGTTGTCTTCGAACGCCGTACTTTCAAAAACCATCCGCAGTTGTCGAAGGTCGAGAAAATTACTAACGGTGCTATGAAGACCATCAAGGTCTTCCTGACCGACGGTAAAGTTATCGAAGTGCCGGGCGAGAAGATAGATTTTATTTCTAAAGCGTCGTCGGCAACCATACTAAAAGCTGCCGGATTGAGCGTTCCCGCAACGGCCGCAAAAAAGCCAAAGATGTAAACTTCAAATTTCGGTAGTCTCCTAATGTGAGATGTATCGAATATTGAAAAACCGTCTTTGTCGCCTTTGTGGGTTTCGCTTAGTTATCTTCGTGAAAAAGCTCCATTTTTTTAACTCAGGGAACACAAAGTGGGCACAAAGTATACCGAGATCTACTCAGCAACTCATTTTCGGACACATCCCCGATCCTTTTAATATCACAATCTACTCCGCATGGTGTATAATTTGAGTCGGTATGGAACGATTGACCGTTATTTGCCCTTGCTGCGAAGCGACTCTTACGATAGACGGGCAAACCGGCTCGATCCTTTCGCACGCCGAGAAAAAGAAGATTCTCGGATCATTCGATGATTTGAAAGGTGATCTGGGCAAACAGAAAGAGATCCGCGACAGCCTTTTCAATCAGGAAATGTCTTCGGTGAAAGACCGCGAACGCCTCCTCGACGAAAAATTTAAAGAGGCTATGAAACGGGCCGATATCGATAAGGACAAGCCGTACAGAAATCCGCTGGACATGGATTAAAAATACAATCCGCGAACAACCATAACACTTCCTAAATTCTTCAAATGACCGACCCTCGCAGCGCACCAGAACACTTGCCCGCTTTTAATGGAAAACTCGTCGTCGCCCTGGACGTTGACTCCGCGGATGCGGCAAGAGCAATCATCGCCGACCTGTCAGGCGTTGTCGATACTTTCAAGATAGGCCTGCAATTGTTTTTCGCGGCGGGCGGCAATTTCGTTCGCGAACTTGTCGAGAGCGGCGTCAGAGTATTTCTCGATCTGAAGTTTCACGATATTCCGAGTACCGTTTCCAGGTCAGGTATCGAGGCCGCAAAACTGGGCGTCTGGATGTTCAATGTACACGCGTCGGGCGGCAGCGAGATGATGAAACGCACTGTCGACGACGTCGGCGAATTCTGTTTCAAAAGCAACCTGGACGTCCCTCGAATCATCGGTGTTACTGTCCTAACCAGTTCTGATGCAGACACTTTGCGGGAAGTTGGGATCGGAAGCGAGGTCGATAATCAGGTCGCCCGGTTGGCGCGACTGTCGGCCGAATCCGGACTACACGGTGTTGTTGCCTCGCCTAACGAGATCGATGTAATTAGAAGTGCCGTCGACGATCCAAACTTTTTGATAGTGACTCCGGGAATTCGGCTTTTGTCTGCAACAAATGACGACCAGAGGCGTGTAATGACTCCTGGTGAGGCGATTTCGAAAGGCTCGAATTATCTCGTTATCGGTCGCCCTATCGTTGCGTCGCCTAATCCGCGTTTTGCGGCAGCGGGGATTTTGGAGGAAATGAGCCGTTCCGCAATAGCCTCATCAAAACTATAAACTGTGAAAAGATTGCACTTAAATCGCGCAAAGACCCTGTTTCTGCACTTTATTTTGGCCATTGCCTTTGCGGCTGTGAGCGATGCTCAGACGGCCAATTCGTCCACTGATACTCCATTTAAAGTTGGTGAACGGCTCACATATGCGGTCGGCTTCGAGAAGTTCACTAATGTTGCTTACGCCGAGCTTCAAACCGTTTCGCGAGGGAAGATAGGCGATGTCGATGCCGTCGAGCTTAGATTTAGGGTCAAGACGCTTGAATTCGTAAGCGCGGCATTTTACCTCGTTGACGAATCGCGAACGATCTTTGCATCGCCCGATTCCGGGCTGCCACTTTATGTAAGCAGAACCGAAAATATCGGCGGCTTGCCGAAAGAATCCATACAAAACTATCTGGCTACGCCCACTTCGAATTTCGATCTCGTAACAATGATCTACAAGGTCCGCCATTCAAACGGTTCCGGTACGCTGAATATCCAGGAAGGCGAAAAGACTTATACGTTAACGTTCCAAACTACTGTAAATGAGAAGGTTAAGACGGACGCTGGTGAATACGATACATCCATTGTCACCATTCAAAGCGACTATTTGACGGAGAATGGCCTAAAGGATCTCAGGATAAATTTCAGCACCGACGAAGCAAGAATACCGGTCGCGATCCGATTCAAAACCGCGAAAGGGGAATTCCGGGCAAAGGTAGCGAGTATCCAAAATCTTGAACCGCAGGCCGATCCGCTGCCAACGCCTTCGCCGGTCAAACCACCAAAGCCCGCGGCAACTCCGGCCCCGACTCCAACCCCGCGATCCTATGTCGATAATCAACCGTTGGGATCGGATCTCTCGTTTGAACTGGGCGAAACGCTCGAATACAAAATTTCATCCGGCAGTCAGCCGATCGCGACTTTCGTGCTTCAAGCGAAGGAAAGAAAACAGGTTGACGGCGTTGACAGCCTTCTTCTAACCGCGACCGTGACGGATGTTGCGGCCGGGAATGGGCTTCTGAACCTCAACGATGGAATCAAGGTTCAGGTCAATCCGGAATCGCTTGGCCCTCGCCGTTTGGATATCGGATTTACGGGAACGCTCAGCAGCATAAATCAAACCGTGTTATTTGATGAGAAAACTAGCATGATCACGTTCAAGGGAACTAGCCAGGTGGAATCGCCAGTCGGAACGCACAGCATTCTTTCGCTGGCCTACGCGATTCGGTCGTTTAATCTTAAACCGAGCAAAGACACCTCAAACCCGATAAACGACACACGCGTTGCCGTTTTTTGGGACACCAAACCTTATATTTTTACGCTTCGTCCATCATCTGCAGACCTGATCACCTTGCAAGGTGAGAAGGTCTCCGCCCAGCTCATTACGATCAACACCGGCAATGCGCAGCTCGATAGCCTGAACCTGAAGATATGGCTGTCGAACGATAGCCGCCGTGTTCCTCTACGGTTTTCGGTCGGAAGTTTCCAGGCCTATCTAGTCTCCGATAAGGTCGTCCAGCCGAAGCAATAAAATCGCGGAAAATTTATCCTAATTGAAATTGAAATTTGATTTCAATTAGGATATAGTTGCGCTCAGGTTAAGCTAAACTTTTT
>JAYSON010000257.1:0-3824 GCA_043722725.1 Chloracidobacterium sp. | reverse complement strand
CAGCAGCTTTCATTCGACGGCGTCAACGAAGCCCGCCAATTCGAAAAAGCCCTAAAACTCAAAGTCCGCGGAATGCTGGCGGAAGAAAAAGAGCGGATTGCTGTATAGTTAGCCGTTTCGATCAAACATACAAAAGGCTGTCCCAAAAGGGGCAGCTTTTTTGTCCCGTGTCCCGGTTTGTCCCTCCCTTGTCCCACCATTGAGTGGGACAGGCAACCTGTTGATCTAAAACCACTTGCGGAGATTTTAAGGCTTGTCCCAGTGCTTTTTAAAAAACTTTCCCCCATCGCGTTACCGGCTCACATGGACATATTTGGAACATGCTAAGTGTTGTGTATAAATAACATAGCCTAAAAACGTTCCCCTGTCCCGCATTTTTTAGAAAAACCATCCGTGACGGGCAGCTTTAAATACAAAGTTCAGCAATTTTTCTAATTTCAAAGATCCGCAGGGAAGAGAAGCCCTTCACATGTCGGTTATATTTTATCAGTTCGTTGCGTATGTGGTCAATAGTTTTATTTATGAAACGCAGCGCGAAAATATTGGATACCGATTCCTGGTTGATTGGAAATTTAGCTAGCGACCGAATAGGTGTTTGCTTTTATCTTCTGATAATTCGCGTTCAATTCTGATTCCATCAGGATCAGGGCAGCGATGCGGCGTGCCATGTTGGTGACCTCGGTTATTTCGTCAAGGTTCAGCGGACGGCCCAACAGGTCGAATTCCCGGTAGCTGAGCCATTTTTTGATGACCTGATAGCCGCCGATGTAATAGTTCCAGACCCGTTCGGGGATGTTTCGCCAATACGCGTGGTTGTTTAGATAGATGTCGAGAGTCATGTCAGAACCGGGAGCGGTAGCGACTGGGTTTCCCGCAATCAATTCCTTTTCAGACTGCATTCGTCTCACCACCTTTCCTTTCCCCGGCATCGTCACGCCGTCCTTGCCGCCGTGGCCCCAACCTGCGGTGACCTTGAAATCGTCGTCCTGAAACTGCCTGCCCTCGATATGTGTCGCGACGCCGATGGTGCGAAGCTCGCTTCCGACCGAACCGGCGGTCACGCCCGCAACCTCACTTTCCGTATCGAGCAAAGCAGCAACTCGCCTCCCAAGTTCCGCCGATGCGATCAGGTCGTCACGATTTGCTGGTAATGGAATTCGCGGGAAGTTTTGTCGCAGCGAACTTGTGTGTTCGAGACGGTATTCGGGCGAATGTAGAATTGCCAAACTATGAAAAAACAGATCGTTTTCTGTGCCTGAAACTGCCTTAAGGTAGAAGGTTGCTAACTCGCTTAAATTCGGACCAGCCACTGAATCGTCGAACAAATTTTGTTTTGAGTTGAACAGATATAGAGGAAAGCCCCGAGCTCCGCTGTCCATTAGATTTAGGTCGTTCAACTCGGTCGTTAAAAGAGCTGGTTCGATTTCCGGTTTTCTCGTTCTGCCGGTGGTAAATAGAAAGTAATTGCCATCAATTACTTGCGGAAAGTAGTCCGAGCGCTTTTCGTCCAGAAGTTTAGTTTCTCCTTCCCAATAAAGCCACCTTAAATCGAAAGGACGGTACGCATAACGAACTACGCCGCTGGTATTGAAGCCACGTTTGACTAGATATTCTCTAATTGTCGGAGCATCGAAACGATTCGACTTCTGCATAACCGACGGCATAAGGCGTTTTATCTCTTCGTTAGTGACACTTGCATCAAAATATTTTGACATACGCTCGATGAGCGTTTCACGGTCAATTGAAACCAAAACATCGTCGCGACTGGTTTTTACTCCAGGATATGAAACAGGGAAAAGCTCGGGAATTAGTGGCCATCTAAAATAATCGTCGCTAATTTCGTGGGGTTTAAATGGATAGCCCAATTTAACGCTAGACTTAAGGGAGGTGTATGAGTCGGCTTCGAGACTGGTTAGCAATGCGTCCCGTCGTTCTTGCGGGTTGGATTCGTTGAAATCCTGATATAGGATTTCATGTGTGTTGTCGCCGTTCACTGTCATCAAACTAATCGAGGTACCAACCTTGATCCCTACCGAATTACCCTGCACCGCGAAAATTGTATTGCTCGATTTTCCATCGGGAGCAACCTCAGAAATAATCCTGTCACCGTGCAGATTATCGACCCAAATTTTATTGAAAACTTCCAAATAGCGTTCGCGCATTCCAGTGTGCGACAAGCCTTCTAACCATGAATAATTAGAGATAAAGCAAATAACGCCTTTTTTTGAGATCTCCGCGATTCGTCTTTCTGCTAACCTGAAAAAACGAACATACAAATCATTTAAGCCTTGACCTTGAGGGGCAGGTGCATTTTTTGTTGTGCGATATGCGTCCGACAACTCACGTTCTTCCTCGACCGCTAGACCAGCGAAACCGTTATACGGCGGGTTACCCAAAATAACGATTATTGGCTTTGATCGCTTCACTTCATCCGCAAGATCGCGTTCCTGCTCAAATTCAGGATACGGCAGATGCTTCTTCGGATGTTCGTCCCAGCCGGTGAGGGAATTTGTGAGATAGACACCGGCACGTTCTTTTTTGTCGTCGCTGAATCCGACGCCGAGCTGTTCGAGAAGCAGGCCGATCTGCAGGTGCGAGACGACGAAGGGAGCGGGCAATATCTCGAAGCCGAATACGCGCGACATGACGGCTTTTTTCAGCTTTTGACCGCGGATCGAATCTTCGCCTTTTTCTTCGAGCGTTTGATTGATGCGTTTCAGAACCTCGACCAGATATGCTCCGGTACCGCAGGCCGGATCGAGGACATAGACGCTCTCGTCGGCCAAACCGTCAGGCAGATTCAA
Source organism: Chloracidobacterium sp. (assembly GCA_043722725.1). GTDB lineage: Bacteria > Acidobacteriota > Blastocatellia > Pyrinomonadales > Pyrinomonadaceae > OLB17. Next base: position 1,020 of record JAYSON010000257.1, on the reverse strand, counting down.
CTCTTCGCGAAGAACGCGGTCGACCCGCTCGACCATGTAGCGGACGATCTCTTCGGGCGTGTACCAGACACCGAGTTCCTTGCGAAGCTCAGGGTCGAACGCCTGCAGGAACGGCTCATAGAAATATTGGACGGCATGTTCTTCGGCAAAGCGGGCGAAAAACTCCTCGCGAACCACACGGTTGAGTACATTTTCGGTCCAGTCCAGCACTTCAACAATGTTGAGATGTTTTAGAATTGATGGCGTTGCGATTTGTTCGAACAGGACTGCGATCATCGGCACGCGGAGTTCCCAGACAGCCTTTCTCCAATCAAAATGAATCCGATCACCGCCATTTCCGGTTCTGACTCCGGCGCCGCGCTTGTGCCAGAGTACCCACGCCGAAAAGATGCCGTAAAAAAGAGTCTGCACCAACGTAGAACGGAAAAAATGCTCACCCTTTTCTCCTTCGAATTTGATACCGAGAGATTCTTCCAGGGCTTTTCGGATCGTTGCGAGTGAGGACAATTCGGCTTCCTCAATGCGAGCCTTCGCGTCACGCGCGTACGAAGCGAGAAACCATGCGACGTCTTCCGGCTTGCCGACGGGTGCGGCGTGAAGCATAACTCGCTTTAGAAAATCGACAAGTCTTTCGTTCTCGGTTTCGGTTGTCGATGCGGGATGATCGGCCTTTTGCCAGAACGCCTTCTCACCCTCGGCAATGCTGTACCGTTCAAGAGCCTTGGGCGTTTTGTTCTCGTCCAGTGTTACAAGCAGGAAATCGCGATAATTGGTAACAAGCACTTGACGGTATTTGCCGAGGTATTTCGCGACCTGTATAGAATCCTTTATAAGGTCAACGTCTTCAGAAGTGCCTTTGATCTCGATAGCTCCGCGAGCGGGTAATTGGCCGGCTATTAGATCGTCCGACCGCTTTTGAAACTGATCGGGCGTAAACAAACCGCCATCGGGAATGCCAGCACCTTTGTTTGCAAGGTTGATGACGCAGCGTACTTTTGGCTTTAGAGATTTGCCAATCTC
>JAYSON010000256.1:0-2328 GCA_043722725.1 Chloracidobacterium sp. | reverse complement strand
TATTTTTTTTGCAGTTCGATATAGTGGGCTACGAGTTTTTCCGGGTCGTGATCGAATTTGGCGGATATCTGGTGCCTTACGTCTCGAATTCTCTTTATGGCCGGATCGTCTTTGTATTTCATGGCGATACTCCTAATAGCTCGATAGGCGTTACCAGCATTGGAACGGAGAATCTCAGCATAACATTTAAGCGCCGGATATGACCGAATTTATTTGCGTTAGCCAAATGGCTGCAATTCCATGTTAGGAGAAAATCGCACTTATAATACGACGCCACTGCAAGGTGTAATGCGACGCCGGACGGGTCCGCAGGCATCAGCTTGTGATTGATGTACGCATGCACAATATCAGCGATCTCCGGCCGAAGGTCCAGAAACTTTAATCGGCTCGTTAGTTCAATCGCATCCTGCTGTCCGGGATATTCTCCGCCTTCCAATTCTTCGATGACGGCGGCGCTCGTTACAAGCTCATACTCTTTTTCAGCGACAGTCCAGAATTCTCGCGTCCAATTACGCCGGGCAACCATATCCGGCTCGGTGCGGACTTCGTAGTAGAAGCTGGGAATAGAGGTTTCGACGTACACTTTGGATTTCATCGGCATGATATTTATACATCTAACCAGCCTAAATTTGAAAGGCTTCGCCTATTGCTAGACGAAGCCTTCCTGTTTACGCGCGAACTAAAACCTAGTTCGTAGCAAGCTGGGGAGGCTCGCCGGAGAATGTAGAGAACCACCCCGTCACCGAAGCGGTGCCTCCCCTCCTTCGTAAGGAGGGGAGCTTTTTCCATTCCCATGCCCATGCCGCCCATGCCGCCGCCCATGCCGCCCATTCCGCCGTCGCCCTTTTCATCGGGTGAATCAGCGATCATGGCTTCGGTCGTCAGCATTAGGCCGGCGATTCGAGTAGCTGGCTCGCGAGCAGCTCTTCCAACGCAATCTTTTCACTTCATTATGTAGTTCCTGTGAAGCAGTGTGCCGCGGTCGCGGGATTCGAGAAAGACCGACTTTTCGGTTTCGCGTGTGAGCTGACGGATGCGTTCCGTGACAGGGCGTTCGAAGACGACCGGGGCATTTTCGGCGGTTTCGAAGAAGCTCTCGATATCTGCAAAATCCGTCGCCTGTTTTGTGTCCTCGCCGTCCGATTCCGCCACGGCCTCGATGGCGCTTGCCTTTAGCAGTTTTGGCCAGAGCTTGAGAAAAAGAGCGCTCGAACCATATGTGTCGGCGCTGTTTATCTCGCCGTTTATTGCAAAGAGAAATCCGATCACATCCGGCTTGCCCTTGACGATGCCCGACAGGGCTTTGATGTATTCGCCGGAATCGGCCCGCACCCGGGAATTTTCCAGCGTCAGCGGGAGGCTTGATCGCGACACGCTCGACGCGGTGTTGGAGTTTGTTGCGGCGCTTAATTTATCCTGTGATTCCTCGACCCTTGCCCAGACCTCGCCCTGCGATTTACGGAGTTTTGCGGCGATCTTTAGTTCTTTTGATGAAACAGAACCGGGCGAGGATTCGAATCGGGTTGACGATTCGGAACCACGGGCTGTCCAGCGGCCTTGCTCGACGCAAAATGAATCGATCGGCATGCGGCCCGAACGCGCCGGGACGATGAGATCGACGGCCAGAACGCGGTCCTGCTTTCCGCCCTTGACGATGTCGCCGGCCTGAACATAGACCTCTTCCCTTTGGGAAACATTCTCGATGGCAAGTTCATTGACGTCTTCCGTTTCATGGACGATCACGAGTTTTCTCGCCATAGCCTCTTCAAGCGTGAGCGGTGTTTTGTCGCTCCTGACATCGCTGCCATGGATAAGATAAACCGTGAGATTTTTGTGAATATATGGCCCGGAAAGCGATTTGTCCTGTCCGCGAAGTCCGTGGGTTGCCGGCGGCACTGCATCGGGCGTAGCTTCGGGGTAAAACCAGAACATTCGTACGGCAAAGATTCCGGTAACGAGAGATAAAACGCCTGCGGTTGCTGCGAGGATCTGCCTGTTCATGATGCTTCTCCTGATTCGTTTATTGTTAGATCCTTCCAAGAACGCGGTGGTTCGCACTTCTTGCATTTGAATATCTTGTTAGACACCGAGGGCAGAAGATTGTTCCGCGAAACTACAGGCTAAGACTTTTGATGCACGCGGAATTGGTGTTTTATGAGGTCACAGAAGAGGCGTAACAAGTTGTCCAGTGGCAGGATTCCTTTGTCGACAGAAGCTATTTCGCAAATGTGGTTACGATTCCATCGGGCGATAATTTGCGGATGGAATGGTTGCTCATGTCTGCAATAAACAAATTTCCTTTGCTGTCATACGCCATGCCCTTTGGAA
>JAYSON010000255.1:0-3206 GCA_043722725.1 Chloracidobacterium sp. | reverse complement strand
AGCTTGGCAAGTTCACCGCAAGTCATTCCGTGACGCGTGGGAATTTCGAATTGCCCGACGAACGATGTAAATTCCGTTTCTGTAACATTGCCCTCGACCGCGATGCCGTTGATCGGATTCGGCCGGTCGCAGACGATCACCTTTTTGCCGAGCTTCTTTGCCGCCCTCATGCAGTTCGCCATCGTGTAAACGAAGGTGTAGATACGGCAGCCGACATCCTGCATGTCGAACACGATCGCGTCCAGGTTGGCGAGCATTTCTTCGGTCGGCTCGCGTGTTTCGCTGTAAAGCGAATAAACCGGGACGCCGGTACGCTCATCGATGGTGTGCGGCGTTTCGATCATGTTGTCCTGAACGTAGCCGCGAATGCCGTGCTGCGGACCGAAGAGCGTCGTCAATTCAAAATCTCTGCGTTCGCTAAAAACATCGGCAATGTGCGAAAGATCAGGAAGCACCGAGGCCTGATTGCAAACGAGGCCGACGCGCTGGCCCTTAATCAGGCCGACCTTTTCACCAAGAAGAATCTCTACGCCGAGGCGGACTCGATCATTTTTCATTTCCTATAATTGTCAAAACTAAAACGCCACAGATGAACAAGACAAACAGGTCGAAAACCGGTCCGCCATACAATAAGAAAGCCCTTGCTTTCGCTTGGGCTACGTAAATGAAATTGACTACGGAACGTGGCTCCGGCAATTACTTTGCTTCAGCAACGAGAGAGTCCGGCGCATTTTTCGCGACCGACGCAATTCCGTTTTCCATCGAGGATGCGGATTTATACATCTCACTTTTTCCGATCGATTCGCCGTTTGAAGCCTTCAGGACAAAGTAGGCCGATCCGTCCTTGGCCGTCTTGCGTTCAAAACGCTTATCGGTTTGCGAGTTTTTCCGTACGGACTCGATTCCCTTTTCGGCCGCCTTTCGGGTTTCGTAACTCTCGCTGGTCAAAATTATCTGGCCGTTGCTGGCCTTCAAGTTGAAACGGACCTTTCCAGTTTTTGCGGTCTTTATCTCAAATTTTCCTGCCATAAATTAGCTCCTTGTGAAGAATCATTCTAACTGATCGAAAATAATTTAGCGGTTAATGCGGACACCGAAATAATATCACAAAGCAACGGAAACAAAAACGCTTACGGCCAATCTACTCGATAAAATCACCATGAGTTTCAAGGGGCTCGAGCTTGTTCCGGTTTATGACGCGAGCACAGCCGTTCCAGCGCAAAATCGCGTCATCGTTGCCAACCGGGCGCATGCCCTCGGCTTTTTCAAAACAGTCCATCGCCTGTTGGAACAGTTCATATGCTCCAACACCGGTTTTGTTTAAAACGGCCTTCGCCCGACGCTCATAGGTAATTCCGGAATAGTACGTTCGCTCATAATCGCCTCTGATTCGCGTAAGATATTCCGTAATGCGCGAATCGCCAACGGCGTAGTCGCGGCCGAAACGATCGCTCATAGCAAGGACGATATTTACGAGAGCCTCCTGATTGTCGGGCTCGATCTCAAGTATATCGAGACAAATGCTCTCGGCCGCTCCCGGCTCATTTAGAAGCCGGTAGTGCTTTGCTTTTTCGAGTGCCGCCGGAACGGCTTCGTTTGATAAGGGCTTTAGTTTGAACATATTTCACCGTTACGAATCATCTGTCTCATCTTTAGGTATTGGAGAAGTGTACGTACTGGAATTGTAACTTTTTTCGCTTCCGTACCAGTTAATAAATCCCATAATTAAGCCAAATAATGTGGCGTGAAAAAAGAACGTCATCCACGTCCACGACGAACTGAAATACTGGCCGAAAGATTGTGACGCGTCCCGCAGAATGAAATACCAACGATCTGCATAACGACAGTTCACAGTGCTAAGCAGCGACCGGACACACTCCCTACCGCTCGTGTTTCTGCCTTCTAAACAACTTTACAAGTTTCTTCACCGGATCGTAAAACTCATCGACGACGCGTTCCTTGAGCGGAATGATGGCGTTGTCGGTTATCGTGATATTTTCCGGGCATACCTTGGTACAACATTTTGTAATATTGCAATAGCCGATGCCGTGCATGTCCTTTAATTCCTCGAGACGATCCTCGGTGTCGAGCGGGTGCATCTCAAGCGCGGCGGCGTAAACCAGAAAGCGGGGGCCGATAAATTCTTGATGCTTTGCATGATCGCGGAGTACGTGACAAACGTCCTGGCAGAGAAAACATTCGATGCACTTGCGAAATTCCTGCACGCGGTCGATGTCTTCCTGCTGCATCCGCCACGTTCCATCCTCGGCGTCGGGGGAGCGCGGCTTGAATTTTTTGATGCGTTTTTTGACCTCGTAGTTCCATGAGACATCGCTGATGAGATCTTTGACCGGCGGGAAAGCCCGCATCGGTTCGATCGTTATGGGCACATCGAGCGGAATAGTATCGAGCCGCGTCATACACATCAGCTTCGGCATACCGTTTATCTCGGCCGAGCAAGAGCCGCACTTGCCGGCCTTGCAATTCCAGCGGCAGGCGAGGTCACCGGCCGATTCGGCCTGTATCTGATGGACGGCGTCAAGCACGACCATGCCCTCGGAGACGTCGGTCTGGTAATCGACCATCTCGCCGCCCTCACGGCCACCGCGTCTTATGCTGAATGTAGCTTGTGGCATAAATTGGGAAAAATTTAACGCAAAGTCGCAGAGACGCAAAGTCGCGATAAGAACGAATTTTCCTTTTCATGTCTTTGCGACTTTGCGACTTTGCGTTGAAAAATCATCTAACCCATCTCCTCGATCACTTCTTTCAAATAATCCGGCATTTCGGGTAACGTTATTTTTGCTATTTGCATCGTGCCGTCATCAGCCTTCCTAAGCGAGAAATTGAATTTTGCATATTCCGGGTCTTTGGCCGGATAATCGTCGCGATATTGGCCGCCACGGCTTTCCTTGCGTTCGATGGCGGCACGTGCGATGGCTTCGGAAACGACGAGCAGATTAGGCAGGTCGAGGGCCGTGTGCCAGCCGGGATTGAAATCGATATTGCCCGGTACGAACGTATTCGCCGCACGTTTCTTTAGCTGTTCTATGCCCTCAAGCGCCTGGACTATTTCCTCTTCGGTGCGGACGATGCCGACGAGTTCCTGCATCATTTCCTGTAGATCGTGCTGTATCGTATACGGATTTTCGCCGCCGTCGCGTTCGAACGGCTCCAGCGTGGCTTTTGAAAGCCGATCGATCTCT
>JAYSON010000254.1:0-2587 GCA_043722725.1 Chloracidobacterium sp. | reverse complement strand
AGCAGAGAGCGAAGGCGAAAATAAAGGCTCTACGTTTACGGTAATTCTGCCCACATCCGAAAAAGCGCACGAAAAAATTCTAGAACAAGAGTAATAGTTCGACAGCGTTCAGAAGATTAACTGCAATAATATCCGGCGTTCTTTCAAGATCGTTTGCGTGCTGGCCGCCATATCCGGTTCGCACCATGGCGGTTCTGATCTTGGCGTTGAACCCAGTTTCGACGTCGATCTTTTTGTCGCCGACCATCCATGATTTCGACATATCGATATCGAAATCACGGCACGCGGCTTCGATCATTCCAAGGCCGGGTTTCCGGCATTCGCAGCCGTCGCACGGCAAATGCGGGCAATAATAAAAAGCGTCGATCGAATCTCCGAGATCCTTCTGGATCTGCACGTGAATCGCGTGCATAGCAGCCTCATCGTAAATATTTCGGCCTATGCCGGATTGATTGGTAACGACGATTACCAGAAATCCGCGCTTTTTCAGCAGCTCGATAGCTTTAGGAGTAAAAGGGAAGATTTCCAGATCCTCAACCCGCGAAAGGAAATTAACCTCCTCGATCAAGGTGCCGTCGCGGTCGATGAACACCGCCGGTTTGATTTGGTTTTGAGAATTCATTCGCTTTGATCCGGATTCAAAAACTGTCGGCAAACATCAAAAACCTCAGCAACGGAAATGCGCGTCATGCAGCGATGATCTATCGGACAATCGCGGAGCATGCACGGTGAACATTCCACATCATGTCGAACAACGACCGCGTTATCGGAAAACGGTCTCGTTGTCACCGGATCGGTCGGGCCGAAAATAACGGCAGTTTTTGTTCCGACCGCCGGAGCGATGTGTGCAAGGCCCATGTCATTCGAGACCAACAAATCAACAACGCTCAAGATCGCAGCCGCCTCCGTGAGTTCTGTCTTCCCGGTCATATCGATGGGAGGTGTGTCTGAGAGCTTTTGAACCTCAGATGCTATCCCGGTTTCGTGGGCCGATCCGACCAAGATCACATTCGTTAGCAACTCATTTTGAAGCAAGTCATTAAGTTTTGCATAGCTGTTCGCACCCCAACGTTTGGCACGTGAATTTGTCGAGCCGGCACCCAGAGCAACAACTTTTTTTGTCAAATCAACGCCGGCTTCACGCAAGATCTGTCGTGCTTCGGCTTTTCGCTCGTCCGAAATTTGCAGAGTTGAATCCGGCTCGCTCCGCAAAACAGTATCTGTTCCTACGAAGCGTTTTTCAACCTCGGCTATTAAATTCATGAAGTAAAAAACTTCGTGCCTTTTCGCTTTCCACTCCGGTACCGCGATCGGATCGGTTAAGAGCAGGCCGCGAAGGTCTTTATTGTAGCCGATACGCTTTGGAATTAGAGCTAGCCGAGCAGTTAACGCAGATTCAAACGAGTTCGGCATCAGGATCGCCAGATCAAAACTTTGTTCGCGCAAAATGTCGGATTGAGCTATCGTGTCTTTGATTTTCGAGGTGCTCGGTTCGTATGCGTCAATTCGATCAAGAAAATCTGCATTCCTGAAAATACCCTCGGCCCATTTCCGCGTGTGCAGAACGATCTCAGCGTCGGGGAATATTCGCGAAAGTTCCCGAAGGGCGGGAATGGTCATTATCGAGTCGCCAACCCAGTTTGCTCCCCGCACGACGATTGACTTGATCGAGTTCTTGGAGTTCGCCGAGCTCATAGAGTTACTAGGTACTGTTGAAATACGAAAATCCAAGACAGAAATTTGTTCTTTTTCGTCATATTCCGTTCCCGTTCCGCTTGTTCCGCGGTTAAGATTCAGATCCGACCACGGAATAACACGGAACGAAAACCGAATAAAAGAAGCAAGAAGAACGACTGACCGAACTCTATGAACCCGGGCAGCCGAAAAGACTTTTGAGGCCTTCTTCCAACCGGATAAGCGGTTTCCAGTCGAGTTCCTGTTGAATGAGCGTCAGGTCAGATGCATAGTTCATCGGAACCGGAGACGGCGCGGGATTTTGTATATCGACGATCGCCTGCAAGCCTGAAACTTCTTCGAGTTTCGCAACCAAATTATTCATGCTTAAAACATTCTCGCGTCCGCCGCCAAGATTATACAATCCGTGGCGAATTACTGAATTCGCAAATGCCTTGCACGCAGCTGAAAAATCATCAACGTGGAGCAGATCGCGAGTTGGCAGGCCGTCTCCCGGCAATCGAATACGCTCGCCTTTATTGATCGCATCGGCATAATGCCCGACAAAGTTCGCTTCATTCCCCTCGCTCAAGGGAGCGTAGACCGTGGAAAGTCTGAAAATGCATGAGCGAAAGCCATTTTGATTTGCATAATACTCGACGTATCTTTCGGCTATAAGTTTGGACCACTCGAGTGCCGATTGGCCCGCATAGAGCGTTTGACACGACTCCGGAATTTCACTGAAATTGTCCGCAAATCTGCCGTAAACATCTTTTGTGGAAGCGAAGATGAAGATGGAATCTTTACGCATTTGTTGAAGGACATTGATCGTGCCTTCCACATTTGTTAGAAATACCTCATCGGACGCTTCGGGAGCCTTATTAAGGTAAGCAGCGAGATGAATCACAACATC
>JAYSON010000253.1:0-17171 GCA_043722725.1 Chloracidobacterium sp. | reverse complement strand
AACAGTCTGTAGTACTAACCTTTGCCAGCCGGGACGATATCCAGCAACGCACGGTTGTCGTTATTTAAATATTCATCAACGGCAGCTCTGATCTGATCCGGCGAAACCGACATCAGCATTTCAAGCTCGCTGTTGATCAGCGTCGGATCGCCGTCGTACAGAGCGTATTCGGCGATACTCTGCGCCCGGCTCTGCGACGCTTGCCGCATCCGAACCAAGTCATTTATCAATTGGTTGTGCAGCTTCTGCATCTCGTCGGCTGTCGGACCGTCGGTCGCGATGTGCCGAATCTCATTCATGATCGTTTCGCGGATCTTGCCAAGGTCTTTTTCAGGTTTCGGGATTGCACCGACAAAGATACTTGACGGGCCGCGGCGCTCGTCGGTGAAGCCAAACAATTGGATGACAGATTCTTCACCCTTAACCAATTTTTGATAAAGCCGCGAACTTTCGCCGTCGTAAAGCAGCTTCCCGGCGAGGTAAAGTGCATTAAATTCAGACGTGCGCCGCGGCGGGATCTTCCATCCCAGCAAAAAAGCGGGGAACGGAGCGAGTTTGTCTTCCCACTCCTTATAATTTACGGCCACTTCCTTCGGCTCGGTGACATCTAGCAACGGTGGCAGCGGCTGCGAAGGGATGTCGCCGAAATATGTCTCGATCAACTGCTTCGCCGTCTCCGGATCGAATGCACCGGACAGAACAAGCACGGCGTTGTTAGGTGCGTAATATATGCGGAAGAACTCCTGCACGTCCTCGACCGAGGCATCGTCGAGATGCTCCATCGACCCGATCGTCGAATGAGCGTTGGCAAAATTCTTGTAGATCATCTCGGCGATGAGATCGAAGATCTGCCCGTATGGCTGGTTGTCGTACCGCAACCGCTTTTCTTCTTTTACGGCCTCACGCTGGTTGTCCAGATTCTCCTGCGTCACCGCGAGCGACCGCATCCTGTCCGATTCGAGCCATAACGCAAGCGGCAGCTCGCTTGCCGGAAGCGTTTCGAAATAATTCGTCCGCTCGCTCGAAGTAGTGCCGTTCATCGTGCCGCCGGCCTTCATAATGTACTGGAAATGTTCGGCCTTCTTCACGTTCTCAGAACCCTGAAACATCATATGTTCAAAAAGATGGGCAAAACCCGTCCGGTCGGCCCTCTCATTGCGCGACCCGACATCGTAATAAATCGCCAGGGCGACAACCGGCACCGCGTCGTCACGATTCAGCACAACACGGAGGCCGTTTGCGAGCTTGTATTGCTCAATATCGAGCGGCGTGAGTTCAAAAGTTTCGGACATAAATTGCGTTTAGAATCCACGCTTCAGCGTGTAGTTTCCCGTCAGTGCCACCTGCGGCAGCGGGTGATTTAGCCTGAATTTATCAAAACATTTTGTCCGATAAAATGCAAAACCGGCAACATTCTAACCCGTTTGTTTACCGCTCCCCGCTAAATTACGCGCAGGGAGGCGAACGTTCGTATTTGACTCGCTGTCGATCAAGACAGCTTGATTCGGAGCCACACGCGTCCAGCTTTCGCGATCCGCTCCTTGCCGTTTCGACACGAGCGTCAGTGATGCGTCGGGTTTTGTTTGAGCATTTCAGCGCGAAGTAAAAAGCTGCCCACGGTGACGACGCGATCGCCGACGTTGAGGCCTTCAAGCACCGTATATTGACCATTGTTTTCCTTGCCGAGACGCACCGGCTTTATGGCGAAAACGGTTGGTTTGTCCGTCACGACGAAGACAACCTGTTCGTCTTTCATATTCTGGACGGCGGTGGACGGAATCGTGGGCATTGTTCGTTCGGCCGTGCCCGCCGAGCCGAAGGCGACATTGACATACATCCCGATCTTCAATACTTGGCCGGGATTTTCGAGTTCGACGCGAACCTGTGCCGTTCGCGTTTCCGACGCGATGTTCGGGTCGATATATGTCACGTGACCGCGAAATAGTCTGCCCGGATAGGAATTGGTCGTAACGCTTGAGCCGCTCCCGGTTCTCAGCAGGCCGAGGTCCCTTTCATAAACCTGGGCAATGACCCAGACGCTCGCCAGGTTTGTGACACGCATCAATTCCTTGTTCGCCTCGACAACCTGGCCCTGGTTTGCGTCACGCTTTGTGATCGTTCCGGCGGCGGGTGCAGTCAGCGCTATCTCGGATGTGATCTGCGAGGGCAAACGCAGCGAATTAACACGCTGCGCCGACAATCCAAGCAGCAGAAGCCGTTGTTTCGCGGTCGCAAGGTCGGATTCCGCGGTTTGGCGTTTAACGGCAGCTTGCTCGAACTCGCCGCGGCTGACCGGATTGATCTCCGCGACTTTTACCGCACGGTCATAGCGTTTTTTTGTTTCTGTTGAATTCGCCTCAGCGGTTTTTAGTTTGGTAGTAGCCATTTCAAACTCTTCGCGACTGACGGCTCCGATAGCGAGCAGCTTTTCGGTCCGCTCGTGATGTTTGTGATGTTCTACCAGTTCGGCCTCGGCGGTTTTTAGGGCGGCCAGAGCCTGATCGAGTTCGGCATTACTCACGGGACTGATCTTAACCAGCCGCGCCGTTCTATCGTAGTTTTGCCGAGCGGCCTGAGCGTCGGACTGCAGGGCGAGGTAGCGCGATTGAGAAGCGGCGAGTTCGTCACTGAATATCACGGCCAGCGTTTGGCCCTTTCCCACGTTTTGGCCGAGTTGACCGCTGACGCTTCGCATGATGCCGCCGAGAAGTGAGATCACGGGCGTTTCATTGTAAGCATTGGGCTGAACGACGCCGGTTGCCGCGACCAACATTGCTTCGCTCGACAACGTCTCGCCGACGGTCTCGATCTTGAGCCCGATTTTTTCCATCTGATCCGGCTGAAGAGTAATAGTCTCGTCCACGGAGGTGCCGGAGGTTGGCTGGCTGGTGTTATCTCCAAACGTAACGGTGCGAGGTGCGGTTACGACCTCTCCGCCGCTGGAACCGCGAAAATACCAAAAGAGTAGACCGCCTAAGACGACAACGCCGACGGTCGCCAATCCGATGTACAGCGGCTTGCGGCTAGATCCTGGCTCCGTTACAATTGCGATCACGTGCCCGTTCTCAGGGCTTCCAGTTTTTTCGACGATATCGTCTTTGTTTTCTTCGCTCATTTCTTTTTAAGCCCTGGTGCGTTTGTCGCCCTCATTATTTCAATGTTCGCCGAATAGGTCTCAACCTCGGAATCGATAAGTTCATTCTCGAGGTCAAGAAATCGCCGTTCCTCGGCAATGTAATCGAGCAGATTACGCGAACCGAGTTCGTAGGTTTGCCAAATAACCTGTAAGTTCGCATTCGCCTGATCGCGTACGCCATTTTGAAAGATGGACAGCGAACGCGCGGCACGATTGTAGCGTGCAAAGGCAGCCGCAACCTCGCGGCGAATCGTCAATTCGCCAAACTCGATGCGCCGCCGCGCAGCTTCCCGTTCGAATGTTGCGGCCTCAACTGCTCCTTGATTTCGGTTGCGGATTGGCAGAATGATCTCGACGCCAAATGTGAAAAAGTGAAAAATATCCTGGATTGGCTTCAAAATGCCATGGTCGTCATAGCCGCTGAGCGGAAAGCTCGAGTTCATTCGCTGATAACCGGCCTTAACGCTCGCGTCGATCCTCCCGTCGGCCTTTACCTGCTCGATTCGTGCGGCGGCAAGCTGCTCGACGGTTCTTGCACCTTGCAGATCGGGGCGTTCACGCAATGCGTCATCTGTGGACGCGGCGAGGGATGGTAATGTCGCGATCAAATTATCAAAATTACCGCGAAGGCGCAGAGGTTCTTCCGGCTTCAATCCGATCATATTGCGAAGTTCGAACAGTGCGATCTCAATTTTGCCTTCGACTGTTTCGCGGATCGACTGCAGCCTATTGACCTCGACGAGAAAGATGTTTTGTTCAAGCGGTGCGATCTTGCCTTCAGTAACGCGGGCGGCAACAAGCTCATAACCTTGCCTTGCCGCCGCCAATGTCTTTTCGGTAACGTCGAGCTTTTTGATCGCGGCCAGAGCCTCGCCAAACTTGAGCCTCACATCCGCCGCAAGTAGGCGTTCCTGGTTTGCAAGCTCGAATTCGCGGGCCTCAAGTTCACGTTGTGCAACCGCGATACGTGCTGCTCTACGACCTCCAAGTTCCAACGGCTGCATCACATCGGCCATTTGGTTATTATCGGCACCGCCGATTTGCTTGGCTCCGCTCGACGTCAGTTTTGGATTCGGCCGCAAACCGGCTTGTTTTACCATCGAGCGGGCAGCCTCGACCTCTTTGCGTGACGCCTGAAGCTCGCCGTTATTTTCGAGTGCAAGTGCCACGGCAGCATCGGCTGCCATGCCGTTTTGACTGTCCAAATACAACTTTGAAGCGGGATCGGATCTTAAATTAGTTTGAGCCGGAATCGTTTGAACAGACTGAACAAAAGACACGACAAGGGCCGCGAACAAAACTAATGGCAAATTGTATGGTTTTTTCTTATTCAACATTTTGCCTCAACTCGCGTTCCCGTATCCAATAAAAAATCACCGGCGTGATGATCAAAACATGCAGAAGGCTCGAAACCATACCGCCAATGACGGGAGCCGCGAGCGGCTTCATAACCTCTGAACCTGCACTCGAACTCCACATGATCGGCAACAATCCAGCTACCACCGTCGACACGGTCATAACTTTTGGACGTAGACGCAGCAAAGCGCCGTCGATCACAGCTTGCATTAGTTCTTTAGGCGTCAATTGTCGCCCAACCTCATCACGTTTTTTGTGAACGGATTCGTTCAGATAGATAACCATCACGACTGCGGTTTGCACCGCTGTGCCAAAGAGTGCGATGAAACCGACCCATACCGCTACCGAGAAGTTGTAGCCAAGCAGCCACACAAGATATACGCCACCTGTCAGCGCGAACGGCACCGCCATTAGAACGTGTAACGCCTCAATCGCAGAGTGGTACGTCAGATAAAGCAATCCGAAGATAACGATCATCACGATGGGAACGACAAAAAGCAGACGGCTTTTGGCGCGCTGCTGGTTTTCATATTGGCCGCTCCACGTGACGTAGTAACCGGCCGGAAGCTGAACGTTCTTTGATACGGATAGCTTCGCTTCATCGACAAAACTGCCGACGTCGCGGCCGCGAACATTCAACAGCACTGTGCCGCGAAGCAGTCCGTTCTCACTCTGGATCATCGTCGCACCCTCAACCGTTTGTATCTGAGCGACCTGAGCGAGCGGAACCGAGCCGCCCTTTGCCATCGCTATCGGGATCTGGCCCAGCGCCTCGGGAGTGTTGCGAAACTGCGGTGCGTATCGAACGCGTACCGGAAAGCGCCGCCGCCCTTCGATAGTGACCGAAAGATTAGTCTCGCCGATTCCCTTTTCTATCGTGTCCTGTATCACCGCAACGTCGATACCGTAACGTGCCGCCGCCGGGCGATCGATCTTAATATCTATATACGGCGAACCGCCTATCTTTTCGGGATAAACATCTACCGCGCCTGTGATCTTCTTGACATCTTCGGCAACCTGCCTTGAGACGGCCTCCAGTTGTTTCAAATCGTTGCCGAATATCTTGATGCCGACTTGGGTTCGTATGCCGGTCGTAAGCATTTCGATCCGGTTTATGATCGGCTGCGTCCAGATATTCGTGACGCCCGGCATCCGCAGCTTTTCATCCATTTCGGTAATAAGGGCTTCGCGCGTTAAGCCCGCACGCCATTGTTCCTCCGGTTTGAGATGAATTATTGTTTCACTCATATTCGGCGGTGACGGATCGGTCGAGGTTTCGGCCCGGCCGGCCTTTCCGACTGCCCACTCCACCTCGGGAAAAGACTTGAGCATTTCGTCCTGCTTGCTCATGATCTTTTTCGCCTCGTCGATCGAGATTGCAGGATCCGTGACGGGCATGAACATCACGTCGCCTTCGTTCAAAGGCGGCATAAACTCGCTGCCGATCCCCGATGCCAAAAGAATGGCACCCAGGAACAGCGTTAACGCTCCACAGACTGCCAGCACGCGATGTTTGAGAGCAAGAGTCAACACCGGTTCATAAAGGCGGCGGAGAAAACGCATTACCGGATTGGATTGCTCGGCGTGTACTTTCCCGCCGAGCAGCAATGTGCAAAGTACGGGCACGATAGTCACGGCGAGGAGCGTCGCACCCGCCATCGCAAATGTTTTTGTGAACGCCAGCGGATGAAACAGTTTTCCTTCCTGTCCGGTGAGCGCAAAAATCGGTACAAACGCGAATATAATTATCGCCATCGAGAAAAACGTTGGTCGCCCGACAAGTTTGGTTGATTCCAAAACCGTTTCCCAGACTGCTTTTCTGTCCTTTGGGTCAATATTTCTTTGCTCCATAAACCGGATGGCATTTTCGGTAACCACAATTCCCGCATCAACCAGTACGCCGATGGCAATCGCGATGCCCGCGAGCGACATCAGATTGGAACTGATGCCCATGAAATACATAAAAAGGAAAGACATTAGCACCGCGAGCGGCAGCGGGATTGTTACGATGAGGATAGAACGGAAATTGACGAGAAAAACAATACAGACCAGAGTAACCAGGGCCAGCTCCTCGATAAGCGAACGCTTGAGGGTATCCGTTGCACGATTGATAAGCTGTGTGCGGTCGTAAAACGGCACAATCCGGACACCCGGCGGCAGGCCGGACTGCAAAGCCTCGATCTTTTGCTTGACGGCGTCGATCACCTCAAGCGTATTAACGCCGTAACGTGCGATAGCCACACCGCCAACGGCCTCCGTGCCGTTTTTATCGAGCGCACTGGTGCGGAAAGCATTACCAACTTTTACTTCAGCGACATTTTTGACATAGATCGGCGTGCCGTTGGACGAGCCGATCATTATATTCTCGACATCTTCAACTGAGCCTATCAAGCCAATGCCCCGAACCACCGCCCATTGTCCGCCTTGCTCGACGACATTACCGCCAACGTTGTTGTTTGACCGCTGAACTGCCTCGACGACAGTTGAGATCGGAATGTTGACGCCGCGAAGTTTATTCGGGTCGATGTCGATCTGGTATTGCTGGACGTAGCCGCCAACTGAAGCAACCTCGGCCACGCCCGGCACGGAATTAAGTTGATATCTTACAAACCAGTCCTGAACGCTGCGAAGATCGCGAAGGCTCATCGTATCCGATTCGAGCGTGTACCAAAAGACCTGTCCAACGCCGGTCGCGTCCGGGCCGAGGGTCGGAACTACGCCGTCGGGCAATTGTTTCGACACTAAATTTAGCCGTTCCAAAACTCTTGTTCGCGCCCAATATAGATCGACATTATCCTCAAAGATGATGTTGACCATCGAGAAACTGAACGCGGAATTGGCGCGCACCGTCCGAACGCCTGGAAGCCCTTGAAGACTGGTAACTAACGGGTAAGTCACCTGGTCTTCGACTTCCTGCGGCGAACGTCCGGTCCAATCGGTAAATACGATCACCTGATTGTCCGAGAGGTCGGGGATCGCATCGATCGGCGTGCGAACGAGTGCCCAGTAACCGGCACCCGCGACGGCCAAATAGAACAGGATCACGATACCGCGGTTATTTAACGACCACTCGATGAGCTTATGTATCATGAGAATTTACTTTGCGACGATCGGCAGCATGAACGAACCATTTCCGGCCCCACCCTCGTAGGTAATTTGGGCCTGCCATTCGCCTGTCGCGTCAATATCCAATCTCCCGCGATAAACTCCGGGTGTTCCGGTCGTCGTAAACGCGGCCGCATGATTCATCTCGGCCATGGTTCCCATTGCCCCCATGTGATTGTTAAGTGCAACTGAGCCAACATCAACCGGCTTGCCCGATGCGTCCGCAAATGTCAACGTGAATTCCTGTGAACCTTTCCGAAAAGAGCCGTCCGCGTTTGAGATCGTTGCCGTCAGATTATTCCCGGCCGGCCCGGTCGCGATTGTCTTACCCGTCGCAGTGTTGGCTGGTGAATTGCAGCCGACCGCAAACGCGACGAAGGCGAAAAGTATAATCATGCCAATAAATAAAACAGACTTCCTCATTTTGTAATCTCCTCAAGTTGAAAATATTTTGACAGTCCGGTCGCCTTTGAGTCAGTGTGCTCGGTCACAGTGAAATAGCCGAAAAAACAGCGCAGTTTGCCGGAAAAAAGGCGCACTACACCATCGAAACTAGATTAAAAACGAATTGTATTGGATGTATTTGGGTTGGAAAGTTTGGTTAAGAATCTCACGCGAATACTGAGGCGATAGAGAAGGCACGGCTTTTGCCGTTGGAAATAAAGCCGCGATTTGTTCGGCAATCGACTCGGAAATCGTAAGGTTCGCCGGTGAGAAATTAAATGACGTGCTCTGTGGCGTGGGCGTAGAATCTGAACAGTTTATCGCGCAACATAAACGAGCCATGCGGGCTTCGGACGTTTTGGCGCTGCTTTTAGCCTTATCGCAACACTCCATCATCTGCGAGTTTGCCGCATGCAGCGGCATTCCCGCCAAAATGCCGCCGGAGATAGCCAAAAGAAACAAAAAAGATTTAATCCATCTTGTCATCTGAAACTCAATATATGATTCGGCAAGAAGCTTGTCAATCTAATTCCGTTCTTAAAGAGGGTTTTCCTGATTCTCTTTTGCAATTGAATATAGTGCGGATTTTACTTGAAAGGGCGTCATGTCCGGATGCTTTTCCAGGAGAAGTGCAATTACACCCACGATTTGCGGGCAGGCGAAGCTGTTGCCGGTAAGATTTCGGTGCCCGCCATCGAGCCATGCAGTGCGGACATTTACGCCAGGGGCCGTTAGTTCGATGACCTCGCCATAATGGAACCCGAAGTTCAGGGGATCGGTCTCCTCACTCTTGATTACAGAGATCAGCGATGACGAAAATACCGAAGGAAAGCTCGGATGCGGAAGATTATTCGCGGCCGCAACGACGATGCATCCGGCCTGGTAGGCTCGGTCGAGGAGATCATGCAGCGGCGAGAAAAACTGCGGTTTAGTCGTGCCGAGGCTGAGGTTGATCACCCGATAGCGCTTTTTGATAGCATATTCGAGACCGGCAAGAAACGCCTGACCATCGCCCAGTCCCGCGGCTCCGAGTACCTTGATGCTGTAAAGCTCGGCATTGCCGGCGATATTCGCAATAATTCCCGCACAAGCGGTTCCATGTCCTGCCGAATCACCCGTTTCGGATGGGTCGAATATGATTCTCTTATTATCAACACGGGCCTCGACGGACTCAACGACACGCCCGTCAAGATCAGGATGGGCGCTGTGGATACCGCTATCGACGATCGCGACGCTTACACCTCTGCCGGTCGCCGATCTCCAACCATCGTCCAGTTGAAAATAGTTCACGATCTGAGAATAAGAATTAGATTCGAGACCGATAACGGTTGTCATACCTTAGAGGCTCAGATAACTAACTTCAGTCTTGCTATCCGCGAAACGCACGATTGACTCAAGAAGTTTCCGGCATATTAGACGTTCGGCCTCGCCGCGGCTTGCAAGTTCGCGCATCAAGATCGCAAGATCCATCATCTCGCGATGCTCGGCGGAATCCCGTAGGCCCCGGAGCCAGCCGCGCACCTCCGCAATATCTTCGGTACTTTCGCCGGACAGGACCTTTTCACCGAGATCGCGGAAGAGCTTGGCCGATTCGTACGCTTTGACCAGCGAGGCTATCGCCTCGGCAAATAAAGCGGCACGATCCATCTCAGCCGGCGTAAACGGCTCAAACGGCGGCTCGCCACGACGGTTAATGTATTCGAGTACGCCGATAACCTCGCCGTTATGGCTAAGCGGTGTGGCGAGTATCATCTGCGTTGAATATCCGGTTGTCTTATCAACTTCCGAATAGAACGTCGACTCTTCACCGACATCCGAAACAGCCATCGGCTGGCCCGATGAAAGCACGAATCCCGCAATTCCTTTCCCGGCCGGAACTTTCAGATTGATTAACTGCTCTGCCACCTTTCCGATAGCCGCTAGAAATCGCAGATCTCCCTCGTCGCCGTCCCGAATCAGGACCGACGCCTCTTCAGAATTTATCTCCGCCGCCGATATTTCCAACAGCTTCGCAATCGAATGCGTCAGCGGCTCGGTTAGGATATTTGCGATATCGATCGTTTCGATCAGACGCTGTAGTTTTGCCGGAAGATCGTTTGCATTACCTTCGCTCATAATTTGATTTTCACTCAATTTCCGACGATTATCAACCAATACGGCGCAAAGTAATTTTATCAGTGGAATCGGGTATCTATTGGGTATTTTCAGAGGGCAAAGAATCTGATCGATAAAGAGCGGTTTACCCCGTCTCGGAACGCGAACCTAGCTCTAACTGTGTAACGACCGCGGAGAGTTTATGACTTTGAAGAAATGTCTGTTTTACGTCAGTTTGCTCTGTATTTTGGCCGCGACGCCTGTCTTTTCCCAGGATACAAAGATCACCCGGATACCAAAGTCAAGCGACCCAGATCCGTTTAAGCTAACGACCGGCAGCTCATTCTCCGCATCCGGATCGGGCGGTTCAAGATCGTCTTCCGCGGAGTCCGAAGAGACGGTGGCGTCGGATTTTGAGGAAGCATTGGAAATTATTCGCAACAATCATTTCGACGGCCCAAAACTTGGGACCGAATCGCTCACCAGCTCGGCGATAAGTTCGATGTTGAAGACGCTCGACCCGCACTCGAATTATTACAACGCAAACGAATATCAGGATCTGCTGGGCGAACACGAAAGCGAATATTCCGGCACCGGTTCGTCGATCGCCGGTTTCTATAGGAACGGCAAACTCGAGACATACATCGTATCCACGTTTCCGGGATCGCCTGCGGCTAAGGCCGCTTTGCATTTTGGCGACCGGATTGTAGCAGTAAACGGGCAAAGCGTTTCCGGCCAATCTCCGGATGCGGTACGCGACAAGGTGCGCGGAAAGCGCGGGACTTTCGTCCGTGTAACGATAGAGAGAGCAGATAACAGAGCGGTTGAGACCGTTGAAATGAAACGCGACCGCGTCCATCAGCCAGCGGTTCCAAGCGGTTATCTTTTGAAGCCGGGCATAGGCTATATCGATCTAACCGGCGGTTTCAGCAACGCGACATTAGGCGAACTCGAAGCAGCGTTAAGTGATTTGCATCGTCAGGGAATGACGTCGTTGGTGTTGGATATTCGCGGTAACGGCGGCGGCATTTTGGATCAAGCCGTGAAGGTGGCGGAAAGATTTCTGCCAGCCGGGAGCACGATCGTTTCGCAGCGTGGACGCTACCCTGACGATACTCGAACCTGGACGGCCAATAAATTACGGTCGGAGACGATGCCGCTGGTATTGCTGGTTGACGAAAACAGCGCTTCGGCATCCGAGGTACTTGCCGGAGCGTTTCAGGATAATGACCGGGCTCTTATCGTTGGCGAGAAAACATTTGGCAAGGGGCTGGTCCAGAGTGTTTTGAGTCTTCCGTACGGTTCGGGATTAACGCTTACGGCCGCTCGGTATTACACGCCGTCAGGACGTTCGATCCAGCGGGACTATTCGGATGTCGGGTTATACGATTACTTCAACCATCGAAACGCCACAGCTCAGATCGAACGCTCGGTTTATGTTGCCAAAACGATTACGAATCGCATTGTTTACGGCGGCGACGGCATCACACCGGATGAGATCCTAAAGGAAGAAAAGCTCAGTCCGATTCAGATCTCGCTGCTTGATCCGCTGTTCTTCTTCTCACGTGAGTTTGCTGCCGGCCGTATAAAAAACCCCGAAAGCGACCTGTTAACGACACACCAGCAAATTCGGCATCAGATTGTGTTCGGCGAACCAATCGTTAACGATGTGATGGTCGATCTCTTCACCGCGTTTGTCGCGAAAGAAAACTCGTGGAAGACGACACCAGCATCGCTGACTAGAGAGAGAGTTTTTATCCAAGATATGTTGCGTTATAACCTCGCAATGGCGGCATTTGGCATTGGCTCGGCAAACCGGACGAGGATCGAGGCCGATCCGCAAGTCCGTCAGGCTATCGACGCAATGCCAAAAGCTGCACGCCTTGCAAGCGCAGCGCAAAGGGCGCGTTCGAAAGCCGGAAAAGAAAAAGGCTCGTTGAGTCTTGTTCTCAACGAGCAAAGGTAGAAACAGGAGGAATTAGAAAGACCATGCGCCGTAGAATTTGCAAAACTTCGGCTCTCGCTTTCTGACCCAATATAAGTGATGCACCTTACCTTTTACCGGTTGCCTTAAGCGGAAAAAAAAGCTCTGCAATTCAAATGAACTGCAGAGTCTTAAGTTTTTTGGAATCAAGCTAGAAATTTAACTTGATTCCTATCTGCATTTTTCTCGAACCACTGATCACGGTGTCGCGAAGACGTCCAAAGGTTGACGACGTAACCAGCGCCGTAGGATTGTCGAACGCGACGTTATTAAGCAAGTTGCTTATTTCCAAACGCAAGTCCAAATTAAACCTCTCGGTCATTCTAAGTTTCTTGGAAACCGCCAGATCCGTCTGGAAATAATTTGGCCGGAGAAAGAAATTTCGTCCGGTATTTCCATTTGTCCCGGCAGCCGGTGTCGAGAAGAGTGCTCGAGTTGCGGCACTGAACAAGAAATTCGTCGTTCCAGGAGACCCTTCCTGTACCACTTGTCCGATATTTCGAGTGCAGCCGGTACAATCGGCGGTCGATTGTACAACGTTGCTGAACGTATTTCTGCCCGAATAAACTGTGAAAGGATTGCCTGCGGCCCATACCAAATTACCCGCCAATTGCCATCCTCCAATAACGTAATCAAGTGCTCTCGGGATTCCTGATCCGTATGACCTGCCTCGCCCGAACGGCAATTCAAAAACATAGGTGGCCTGTAACGCATGCCGCCTGTCAAAATCTGAAGGAGCAAAATTCAGGCTGCGATCGTTAATGTCAAAAGGAGTGCTTGATGCCGACTGAGCTGATCCGCGCGAAACAGTAGTGAAAGTCGGATCAAACGAGCGACTGTCTCTAGATTTGCTTAAGGTGTAACCAACCTGAAAACTTACTCCCCTATTAAAGCGACGCTTCAAGATGACCTCGAGTGCGTTGTACCTAGAAATGTCATTGCTATCAATAACGTTCAAACCGCCCAAGTACTGCGTATAGTTTTGAAAAAAGAACTGGCTAAAGCCATTCGCGGCCAAAGAGGCCGTGCTCGTCCCTACGCCACCGGTCCGAGACGATAGAACCCGGGCAGCGTCGGCAACCGCATTTTGGGTTGGTCCAAGCTGCGAATTAAATTGGCTCGTGGTTCGGAACGCCGAGGAGTTGCCAGTGGCGAGACCGCCGACCAATAACGACGCAAGGCAGTTTGTAGCGGTATTGGTCGCATCCTGTGCCTGTATAAATGCCGCCAGAAATGTTTGACTGCCGCAGCGAGAATCCGTCGCCAGTATATTTGCCTGGTTTACATCATACCCACCGATCAAATGTTGTCCGCGTTTGTGAATGTAATTTACTTCCAGAACGGTACTCTTAAATACCTCTCGCTGAAAACTTATGGCAAACTGATGAATTTCGGGAAATACAAGATCGGGATCGACAACCGTAATTGATCCGGTTCCAAATGCCGGCGGTGTACGAAGCGCATCAGGCGAGGAAGTCGGGGCTAAGGATGGAAGTGGGTTTCTAATCAAATTACCAGCTGCATTAAACGCCGGAATTTCCCCAAGGAATGTGTTTCCGGGCGTGCTTTGAAAAATTGATGAAGAAAACAGGAATGTGGCAAATCGATCATATGAAAGTCGGTAATTCGCACGAATAGATGTTTTCCCGTCTTTTAAAGGGTCCCAGGCGAATCCAACCGATGGCGAAATGTTATTCAAATCATTTGAAAACACATCCTTTTCAACAAATCTGAGATTATTTGTTGGAGGCGAGCCAATAGTAAATGGTTTATCCGGCGCCAAGATTGGTCTTCCGTTAGATTTCGGAGCTAACTTGAACTCCCACCTTAGGCCCAAATCTACAGTCAGATTAGGCAAAAGTTTCCAAGTATCCTGGACATAGAAATCGTATTCAGGATAATCGGCAGAAAAATCCCATCGTGTTCCGGCCGGTGCAAACTGGCTTGGGTTGGCGGGGTCTGAAACGAACGCCTGATTATAAGTACCAATTCTACCGAGAAGATCGTTGATGGTGCTGCGTAAACGAGCGAGGTCGTTTGTGTTTATTCCAGTCGAAGGCACATCGAATGCCGTCTGAGTCGAAATCGGCGGATTAAATCGAATAAAGGGTTCGATTTGCGTTCCCGCGACGCCGGATCTGTCATCAAGTGCCCTAGCGAATCGGAAGTTGATGCCGCCTTTTATAGTATGGCTGCCTTTAACCCAGGTTAAATTGTCCACAAACTGGTATGTGCGTACGCTGCGGGCATTGTAGCCGAAATTAATATTCGGTGTTGCGACATTGTTAAAAGCGTAGGGTAACGCGCTGTTGGGTTCGGGAGTATTAAAGCTGAAAGCGAATTTACTCCATCCAACGAGAAATTCATTAGTAAGATTTGACGTCGGCGACAATCGATAGTTTACCGCCAAATTTTTCGGGCTACGAAACGTATCAACAATACTGGGCGTGTCTGGAAACACCCTGCGTCCGGAATTCGCCCCGCCGTCTCCGAAAGTATTTTGCTGGCCTTGGGCATAGCGGACATATATAGATTGATTCTCCGCAATGTTGTAGTCAAATTTTGTCACAAAGTCATATTGCTTCTCGATTCCTGGAGTATTGAACGAAAATCCAGCCGTGTTTAGCCCATCACCGGCTGCCGAGAAACTGTTCGGCAGCGGTGCGGAACTGATTACACTCAAAAGTGCAGGATCGAGTCCATTCGTGGTCGGGTTCCCAGTGCCGGTGCCTGCGCCGGTAGACGAATTGGCGTTTATGTTATAAGTCGCGATGCAGCGTGTCGGCGCCGGCGTCGCAGCACTGCAAATTGGAAATACGGGGTTTCCGGCGGCATCCACAGAAGGAGTGTCTGTACCCGCCGGAGCATTGATTCCGCCGCGAACATACCGGAAAAATCCGTTTCTTGCGGCTTGCGTATAAACCGTTCTCGTAATGAGCGTAGAGTCGTTTTGACGGAGTAGCTGCAGGTTTGCAAAAAAGAAAAATTTGTCCTTTATTATCGGTCCGCCAATGCTGCCGCCAAAAATATGCTGTACGAACTGAGCCTTAGGAATGCTATTTAAATTATTCTGATACTCATTAGCATTTAGTTCCGGTGTCCTATAAAATTCAAAAACGTTTCCAAAAACACGATTTTTACCGGACCTGGTAATGAAGGTAACTTGTGCTCCGCTGCTACGCCCTAGCTCAGCCGTAAAATTGCTGGTGATGATCTGAAATTCTTCAAGCGAATCCGGATTTGGTCGGAGCGGTGTGAAATTCGAACCTCCGGCACTTGATTCGTTTATATCGATTCCGTCAAGCGTAAAATTAAAAGCCCGGTCGCGTGAACCATGTACATGAACATTTCCACCTGCGGTCGCTCCGTATGTGTTAACTATGCCTGGCTGAAAATTGAGCAGACTGAGCGGATTTCGTCCACGGCTTCCAACGATAGGGAGACTTTCCAGCGTTCGCTGCTCGACGGTTGAACCAATATTCCCGGACGTGCTGGTTTGTACTTCTTCAACCGAACTAACCACGGTCACGGTGGCCGAAACGTCGCCCACTTCAAGAGCGACGTTAACGGTCGCAGGCTGATTAATGTTGACGGTATTTCCAGTGGAAAGAAACTTCTTAAAGCCCTGTTTCTCAACGGAAATGTCATACTTCCCAATTTGAATTAAATCAAATGTATATGAGCCACTTTCGCTTGTTTGGGTGGTAAGCGCCGAATCTGTTCCGGCATTTGTCAAAGTTACAGTCGCGCCCGAAACGGCGGCCCCCGAGTTATCTACTACGGTTCCAGTTACGCGCGAAGTGGTGCCCTGAGCGGAAACCGAGCGGTCAATTGAAAACAGTAGCACCAAGAGAACCAATGCGATTGCAAAAGGTTTGTTACCCATTTTAACTCCTCCAGAAACAAATTGTAGATATAACGATCCCTGATGAAAACGGGATTATCAAGAAGAAATAATGATGTAAGATATCACAACTTTACAAAAGTGTTAACGGAAAAGGTAGATTTTTGGAAGTAAATCCGAGTTTTATTTAAAATATTCGAGAATAAGCCCGTCCGCACCGACTGCCCAGCCGTATTTCTTGACGATATAAAGGCCGTAAAGGTTCTTGGTCGTGGAGCTTTCGGTGCGAACCCAGCTTCTGCCTTTGTCCGATGAACGCAGGATCATTCCGCGATGGCCGACGATCCAACCATTCTTATCGTCGGCGAAATCAACACGCATAAACGCACCGGGAAACGCCGTCGTTACTTTTTCCCATGTCGCGCCGCCATTTTCGGTACGGAGGATCGTTCCAGATTCGCCAACGGCGTAGCCCTCGTAGTCGTCGCGAAAATCTACGTTATACAGAGCCTTGTCGGTTCCCGATTGCTGAACTCGCCAGGTCGATCCGCCGTCAACTGTCGCCAGGATTAGGCCTTTGTCTCCGACGATCCAACCGTGCGAGCTGCCGTTAAAGTCGAGGTGAAAAAGCTCGGCTTTTGTCGGCATGACGATTCGGTTCCAGGTTTCGCCGCCGTCTTCGGTTCGCATGACGAGCGAATCGAGAACCGCGTCGCCTTTGCGATTGAGGACCGATCCGACGGCCAAACCGCGTTTTTTGTCGGCAAATCGAATGCTAAGAAACGTCGTAGTACTGTTCTTAAAGTCCGTAGCCTTAAAGATCACCGTCTCGCGCCACGAATTCCCGGCATCGCTGGTAATGAAAAGTTTTTTTCCGGCAACCAGATAACCGTTTTTCTCATTTCGAAAATATATCTCGTTGATATTTTCAGAAGTGTTAAGTGGGTACTTCTGCCACGTTTTGCCGGCATCCACGGTCGAAGCCAGATATCCGTTATCACCCGCGACAAAGCCCTTTGTCGAAGACGTGAAGTAAATGGTGACAAGATCACCCTTAACGTCCGTCGAATGAGCCTTCCAGCCCTGCTGCGCTTGAACGAAGCCTACACTCGATACGACGGCGGCACAAATATACAGAATTATCTTTAGATGCAGCACTTACGACCCTCCGTGACAATAAAAAAGGTGACTGTGACGAACAGGATACC
>JAYSON010000252.1:0-13013 GCA_043722725.1 Chloracidobacterium sp. | reverse complement strand
TTTGGAAAATGGATTGAAGAAGGTGATTCGGTTTTTTTCTCTACGAAGAAAAAGTTTCCTGATAATAAAGCGATCTTAAAAGAGGTGATGACTGAATGGGAAGAAAAAAATCCGATGCCCGCCGTAACCCTTGCCGATGTTGCCGACCATTTTGATCATGTAAAAAAACTGATCGGTGTCGATCACATTGGTATTAGCGGCGATTATGACGGCATGGAATATCCCATTCCCGGATTGGAAGACGTTTCCCGTTTTCCAAATCTGCTGATCGAACTCGCGCGTCGAGGATGGACAGAAAAAGAATTAAGAAAAATTACTGGTGAAAACTTTCTAAGAGTCTTTCGGGACATTGAAAAGAGTGCGAGAGAACTGAACAAGAGTCGGAAGAAAGGAAATGTGTCCTCGGGTCGGAACCGGGAGCGATAGCGACTGGGTTCTGCCTTCGGAGTAAATAAAAGAGTATGAAAAAGGAATTGTTACCCGCAGACCGTGAAGAGCTGCTCGGCGAGTTAAAGACTCGTTTTGAGGAAAACATGAACCGCCATAGAGGTCTTGAATGGGTTAAAGTGCAGGCAAAGCTGGAAGCTGATGCTGGAAAACTGTGGTCGCTTAGTGAAATGGAAAGAACCGGCGGTGAACCGGATGTTGTTGGGTTTGATAAAAAAACGGGCGAATTCATTTTTTATGATTGTTCGGCGGAAAGTCCTAATGGCCGCCGAAGTCTTTGTTACGACGGTCAAGCTCTCGAATCAAGGAAAGAACATAAGCCGAAAAATAGCGCTGTTGCTATGGCAAATGCCATGGGGATTGAGCTATCGACGGAAGAACAATATCAAGAGCTGCAGAAACTTGGAAATTTCGATGAGAAAACCTCGAGCTGGATCAAAACACCTTCCGAGATCAGAAAACTCGGCGGGGCCATCTTTGCCGATTACCGCTTCGGCCGAGTCTTCGTCTATCACAACGGTGCCGAATCTTACTACGCCGGCAGGGCCTTCCGCGGCTCACTAAGGGTCTAAATTTTGCGTGAGACAGCTTGTTTGACTTTGAAAACGGTAACCCGATATTTGCCTTGACGCTTTATAGAACTTAGTGCTAGCGTCCGGCCGGACCATCGCTCAAGCTGCTGTCGCTCATAGAGGGCAAAGGGCTTGCCTCTATAGCTTAAGAGCATAATGGTATAAAAAGGGAATATGATTTTTCAAAAGGAGATAGAGGTAAGTTTTACAACCCGGATGGCGAGCTTAATTTCCTTATCTATCTGGAGCCTGAGATTGCGGAGTTCGTTGATGAATTGTCGCTTGAAAAGAATATCGACAGGAGCAAAATAGTTAATCGTCTTCTAAAAAAAGACATGGAGATCATCAGGCTATGATCGAGCTCGCCACCGCCGTGGCAAGCCGCGATGAAGCAATTGCGGTTCGCCATGGCTCAGGCATTCGGCGGAGGCAAGAGTAGCTCGAACTCCGGGGCGCCGTGTAGCAGTGCGAGATCAGGATCCTGGCGGGCCCACACAGCGTTGCTGTAACCCGCGTCCCGTGCTTTTTTGAGGGCGTTCATTGCATCCTTGGCGTTGTTCATCAGGCAGAAGACACACGCGATGTTGTAGAGGATCATTGTGTCATCGGGGCGTAAGACCATCGCCATGTCAGCTTCGCGCTTGGCGTCATCAAACCTGCCCTGCGTCGTATAGGCACCGGCGAGAAGGACGCGGGCCCGGGCGTCTTCGGGTACCTTCTTCAAGTGCTCCTCAAAAATGGCCACTCTGCGATGGGTGAAATTGTTCTGCGCATCCTTCTTGCCGAGAGCACCAAGAGCATTGTGGATGGGGACGATCGTGTTATAGTTCTCGCCGGCGTGGGCCAGTGCCTGCTCCATAATATCCACGATCTCCTGATACCGTCCGGACTCGAAAAGAGCGCTTCCCAACAGATAATAGCCTCCATCGAGGTCAGGATGCGTTTCAAGCGCACTGCGCATCTTATTTACGACCTCGTCGTATCGTTTTTCGGCAAAAGCCAGCCACGCCTCGGCTAGCCGGATCTCCGGCGCGTCGCTGCCATTCGCGCTCGCCTTTTGTGTTGCAGCAATCGCCCGGTCGATCCACTGCTGCTGGCGCTCGAAGTAATAAAAGTGTTGGGCACAGACGCTTGCCAGGCTGGCGTGGGCTACCGCAAAATCCGGGTCGAGTGCGACTGCGTTCTCATACATCTGGAGCGCGAATTGCAGGTCCTGCCGTCCGACCCGCCGGGCATAGTTTCTTCCCCGCAGATAGAGATCGTAGGCCTGTTGGTTCTCGGTCGGCTTTGCGGCGAGAGCCTGCTGTTCCTGCGGTGTGAGCGTGATCCGCAGCGCGGCCGCGATCTTTGAAGCGATCTCGTCCTGCACCTCGAAGATGTCCTTCATCTCGCGGTCGTATCGCTCGGACCATAGCGGAAAATCCGTAGCCGCGTCAACGAGCTGAGCGTTTATGCGCAGACGCGCGCCCGCACGACGCAGGCTGCCGACGAGCACGTATGACGCGCCGAGCTCCTGACCGATCCGCCCGGCGGTCACCGATTTGTCGCGATACGCCAACACCATGGCACGGGAAAAGGTCTTCAGCCGCTTGATCTTCGATAGCTCAGTAGTGATGTCCTCTGTAATGCCGTCGCGAAGATACTCGTCCTCTTTCATTCCGCTCAGATTCTCAAAGTAAAGAACGGCAATCGAGTGCTTGTGCACCGGCGTCGAGCCGGACCGGCTGCGGATCGCGCTTGTCTCGACTGAGTGACGGCCTGAATCCAGATCGCGCGTCAATCGCTTTAGCGCCGTTTTCAGATCGGTCGCGCTCTGATAACGCAGGTCGCGGTCTTTCTCCAATGCCTGCCCGATTATCCGGCCGAGCTCCGGCGGCAGCGAGGGATTGATTTGATTCACCGGTATCGGGTCGCGATTTAGAATCGAATCGAATACTACTGCCGATGTCTCGCCCTGAAACGGCAAAACGCCGGTCGCCATCTGATACAGAACCGTGCCGAAGGAAAATAGATCAGTCCGCGCGTCAGTGATCTCGCCGCGTGCTTGTTCCGGTGACATATAGGCGACCGTTCCCATCGTTGCGCCCGGCGAGGTAAGGCCGTCCGCAATTGCTGTCGGAACGTTAGAAGAGGCATTAGGTTTCTGGTGGTCTATCTTGGCCAAGCCGAAGTCCATGATCTTCGCCTGCCCGCGCGAGGTCACAAACATGTTCGCCGGCTTTAGATCGCGATGTACGATCCCTTTCGAATGTGCCGACTCAAGCGCGTCCACGATCTGCACGCCCAGCGTCAGAAGGGAATCGATGTCGAGCGGACCGCGTCGAATGCGGTCGGCGAGCGACTCGCCGTCCAACAGCTCCATAACGATGAAATGCTCTGACTCGAATTGCTCAATGCCGTGGATCGTGCAGATGTTCGGGTGATTTAGCGACGATGCCGCGCGTGCCTCCCGTTGGAACCGCTGAAGTAAATTCTCATCGCCAGCCATCGCCGGTGTCAGAAACTTTAACGCAACATGCCGCCCAAGATTCGTGTCTTCGGCCTCATAAACGACACCCATCCCGCCCTCGCCAAGCTGCGAGGTGATGTGATAGTGCGAGATGGTCTTTCCAAGCATGGATATGGCTCCGATTTCTAAGATTCTGTTTGGTTATGAGTGGGCTTAGTATACAGACGACCGAGGCTTTAATCAATACTCTCATCAAAACAAAGACTGAATTTTGTGCGGTCCCGCAAATCGGCCCTTGAGGTGAATTTTAGATACAATAAAAACTTGAAAAGACTAATTTTCAGCTCATGGCGTGACCACCGCTCGCAAAAACCTGATCCGCATCCTCCAAAACGCCCACGCCGGTGAGGTAGCGGCGGCGTATGCTTATCGCGGGCATTGGAAATCTCTGAAAGAATCACCCGAAAAGATGCATATAAAAGAGATCGAGGCTGAGGAATGGGAACATCGGCGGCGGGTCGGTGACTGGCTTGAGACGCTCGGCGCTAAGCCGCGTGCGGCACGTGAAAAAGTTTTCTGGAGCATCGGCCGCACGCTTGGTGTGACGTGTCATATTTCGGGCTGGTTCATGCCGATGTATTTCGCCGGGCGGCTTGAGAGCCAGAACTCGGTCGAATACGAAGACGCCGCTATATTTACAAAGGAGTTAGGGATGCCAGAACGCGTCGAAGACCTGCTCGACATGGCCCGCGTCGAGGTCGCGCATGAGCTTTTCTTTCGAGAGACTTTTGCTGTCACCGCCTTTTGCCGATCATGAAACGCGTGTTTGGGTGGAGTTAATGAAGAGTGACGCCTTTATGCGTTAAACGAACTTAACCCAAATTCAAGATAGAGATAGAAACAATATGGATTCTGTCTTACGGGCTTAACGGCAAATGGCGTCACTCTTTACGCTCTGTGCTCTCCGCGTTGAATAGTGGTCAAGCAGCATTCAACGCGGAGGCTCTGAGATGTTCGCGGAGGAAGCCAAGAAGTTCTCAAACTGACCCACTACGCTTTTTTAGAAACGATGAGATCATTGAGGTTTTCGGCAGTTTCGAAGCTAATGGAGCTAAAGCCTGGATCTTTGCGGCGGGCGGGATGGAACGCGACTGGTCCGCTAACGCGTCTGCGCCGGTTCGACACGATTTGTGTCGTTATTGTCATTTCTATACACCGAAAAAGTGCATTTTATTGACTATTTTGGGGTAGTCTGAGGTTGATTTGCGGTACGAAACCACTCGACAAATTTCGGAATTCCATCCTCGATCTTCGTTTTCGGATCGTAACCCAGCAATTTTTTAGCTTTTGCAATGTCGGCGAATGTGATCGGCACATCGCCGGGCTGCATTGGCTGGCGGTCGATGACGGCTTTTTCGCCGAGACTTTTTTCGAGAAGTTCAATCAACCGGGCAAGCTCAACGGTATCGGATTCGCCGAGATTGAAAATCTCATGCTTGGTGTCCGCGTAGTCTATTGAGGCTCGAACCCCCTGAATGATGTCGTCGATATACGTGTAATCACGGCGTGTAGTGCCGTCGCCGAACATCTGTATCGGCTTACCCTCCGTAATCAACCGGGAGAACTTGTGTATAGCAAGGTCCGGCCTCTGGCGCGCGCCATAGACGGTGAAAAACCGGAGGCAAACGGTTCGGATATCAAACAGATGCGAATATGTATGACAAAACAACTCACCTGCCGCCTTTGTCGAAGCATAAGGCGATATCGGCTGATGAATACGGTCGTCTTCGGCAAACGGAACTTTGCCGTTGATACCATAGATGCTCGACGATGAGCCGAAAACGAATTGCGGCACCTCAAAATCCCGCGCCAGCTCAAGCAGGTTAAGCGTTCCGTCTATGTTTGTTTCGGCGTAAAGCTTTGGTTGAGAAAGCGACGGCCTGACTCCGGCCCGTGCCGCCAGGTGAACTATACAGTCAAAGGCGTTATCGTCAAATATACCTCTAAGGCCTTCAATACAGCGTATGTCCGCTTCTACAAACCGAAAGTCGCCCGAATCTCTGATTGTTTTTAGATTAAGGCGTTTGATGTCGGGAGAATAAAAATCGTTCAAATCGTCAACAACGGTAACGTCCCAAAAACCTTCACGCAGCAAATGTTCGACCAAATGCGAGCCGATAAAACCGGCACCGCCCGTAACTAAAATGCTTTTATTCACAAATACCAATCTTTGGAGGAAGACAGTTCTAAGTTGGAAGAGCAACTTATCACGATTCCCGCACCTTTTGCAAAGTACTTTTTTTGCTTGTCAATTCGAATTAACGTTCTCTATACTTGACCGAGTTATTGTTTATTGAAGCTGGAGATTTATTTTGCAACCAAAAGTTCATCGTGGGCGACTTACAGCAGAAGGCTTTCGCTTTGCGATCGTGGCAAGCCGTTGGAACGATTTTTTGACATCCAAGTTGGTTGACGGCGCACTAGACGCATTACAAAGTCTGGGTGCAGACGAAAACACGATCGAGATATTCATGGTTCCGGGTTCATTCGAACTGCCATTGACTGCGCTGAAGGTTGCGCAAAGCGGCAAATTCGATGCGGTGATCGCTATCGGCGTCGTAATCCGGGGCGAGACACCGCATTTCGATTACGTTGCCGGTGAAGCAGCCAAAGGTGTTGGCCAGGCGTCAATGCAGACCGGTGTACCGGTGTTGTTTGGGGTGGTTACAACAAATACACTTGAACAAGCCATAAACAGATCGGGTGTAAAGGCGGGCAACAAAGGCTACGAGGCGGCTATGTCAGCAGTAGAGATCGTCAATTTGTATTGCGAAATTGAGGATCGGCACGAAGAATTGAATAGTAAAGAAAAGGCTTTTCCGCATGTCGTTTGAAAAATCAGGAAAGAATTCTGGGACCCGCCGGAAAGCCCGCGAATCCGCGTTGCAAATGATGTTTGCGGCCGACGTCGTAAACGCCGACAGCGATGTCCTGACGCAGGACTACTGGAATGAGCTTGGTGAAACGAGCATCGAAGAGAAGACCCGCGAATTTGCAAATAATCTCGTTTCCGGAGCACGTGCAAATCTAAACGCCATTGACGACAAGATCAGGACGCGGGCCGAACATTGGCGTATCGAACGGATGGCTATCGTTGACCGCAATGTTCTAAGACTAGCCGTTTACGAGTTTCTGTTTGAAGACACACCACACACAGTAGTAATCAACGAAGCCCTTGAAATTGCCCGCCGGTTTTCTACGTTTGAAGCGACGCAGTTTATAAATGGAATTCTCGATGCGATCAAGCTCGATCTTGAAAAAGGCGTCGGAACTGAAGCTTCGAAACCTCAGAAGAAATCCCGAGCTTCTTCAAACTGATCGGTGTCAAAGCATTCAAAACGACAGCGCACACGTCGCGACCGTCCAGCCGAGCAAAAGACACGAAGCTGAATACCCGTATAAACTCGCGGTAAACGTGACGAGTTTTCATTTTCGAAAAATTCCGAAAATCCGGTTTTTGCATTCAAACGCGTAATCTCGATCAGGCTAACCTGACGATCAAAAACGCTCTGCGAGAAATTCGTTCCGATAAACTCTACTGATTCCGCGGATGCCAAATGCTTTTATCTTTCTGGGCGTTTTGCGTTAGAATATTCCGTCGCACCTGTTGAATTTAATAAGAGGCAAGAGAACAAAAGTGAGCGAACAAATTACGAATTTATTAGAATATATTGCGGAGAATTTCGGTGCCAATGCGAGTTATGTCGAAGGATTGCTGGCTCGATTTCAGTCGGATCCGAATCTCGTTGACGAATCGTGGCGGACGTTTTTCAATGACTTGCTGGCTGGAAACGACGGACAGAACGCGGCGGTGCAATCGGGTGCAGAGCCTATAGATAATGCGGCAATTGCGTTGTCCGGAGCGAGTACTCCGGCCTCAATAAAGAAGGTGCAGGCGGAAGTCGTTGTTTCGCCCGATACGAATGCCAAAGCCCTTATCGGTGCGTCAAAAAAGATTGTCGAGAACATGGAGCAGAGCCTTACTGTTCCGACAGCGACTTCCCTGCGGACGATCCCGGTAAAACTTCTTGAGGAGAATCGCGGAATAGTTAATGCAAATCTACAGGTCGCAGGCCGTGGAAAGGTGTCCTACACACACATAATCGCGTGGGCGATCGTGAAATCGGCGAAGGATTTCCCGCATATGAATCAAGGTTACGGCCTAATCAACGGAGTTCCTTCGCGTCTTGAAAATCAGAGCATAAATCTCGGCATCGCAATAGATATCGAGAAAAAGGACGGCTCGCGAAACCTTCTGGTGCCGAATATTAGAGGCGGCGAGGCGATGAACTTCGCGGAGTTTTTCGCCGCCTTCAACGATCAGGTAAAGAAGGCACGCGACGGCAAGCTGGCGATCGAGGATTTTCAGGGCACGACGATCTCACTAACAAATCCGGGAACGCTGGGAACGGTTGCGTCAAATCCGCGTCTGATGTCGGGGCAAAGCGCGATCATTGCGACCGGAGCGATTGAGTATCCGGCGGAATATCAGGCGATGACGCCAGCCGCACTGTCGCTGCTCGGGATAAGCAAGATAATCACGCTCACAAGCACTTACGATCATCGCGTAATTCAGGGCGCCGAAAGCGGGCTGTTTCTTGCGAAAATCCACGAATTTCTGCTCGGCCAGCACTCATTTTACGACGAAATTTTCAGCGATCTTGAGATCAATTATCCGCCACTTCGCTGGGCGGTTGATTTCAATCCAATACTGCTTGGGAACGACCGCATCAGCGATCAGATCGAGAAGCAGGCTAATGTCCTGCAGATGATCAACGCCTACCGCATTCGGGGGCATTTGCTGGCCGATATTGATCCGCTGAATATGACATCGCATCATTCGACGGAGCTCGACCTTGAAAATTTCGGGCTGACAATATGGGACCTCGATCGCGAGTTCATCACAGGCGGCCTACACGGGGAAAAAACAGCTACGCTGCGGCGAATCCTCGATATTCTTCGAAAGGCGTATTGCGGCAAGGTCGGTATCGAATACCGCCATATTCAGAGCAAGGCGGAGAAAGAATGGATCAGGAAGCAGATCCGCGAACAGTTTGTCGATACGCAGCCATTAGAAACAGAAATCAAGGTCGAATTGCTTCAAAAATTGATAGAAGCGGAACAGTTCGAACAATTTCTGCATAAAAAATACCTTGGACAAAAACGCTTTTCGCTTGAAGGCTGTGAAACGGTTATTCCGATGCTCGACCAGCTTGTTGAAGGTGCGTCCGTTCGTGGCGTCGACGAAATTTACATGGGTATGTCTCATCGCGGACGCTTGAACGTGCTCTCAAATATTATCGGCAATCCCCAAACGGGCGATATGGCCGAACGCATTTTCACCGTCTTCGAAGGAACGTCGCATCCGAGCTTCCCGGCTGATGAAGGCGATGTGAAGTATCATCAAGGCGCCGTTGGGGTCAGAAAAACGAAGAGCGGTAAGGATGTTCGAATCCAGCTTTCGTGTAATCCAAGCCACTTGGAGTTCGTCGATGCAGTCGTCGAAGGCATGGCTCGCGGCAAGCAGGACGACCTTCGGAACGGCGAACAGAAGTCGCGCGAAGAGGTATTTAACCTTGTGATGCCTGTTTTGCTCCACGGCGACGCTGCGTTTTCGGGACAAGGCATAGTGATGGAGACGCTCCAGCTTGCCAATCTGCCGGGATACCGAACCGGTGGAACGATCCATATCGTCATAAATAATCAGATCGGTTTCACCACAGGTGTCGAATCCGCACGCAGTTCGATCTATTCGACAGACGCTGCACAGATCACCCAGACACCGATTTTCCATATAAACGGCGACGATCCGGAAGCAGCATTTCGTGTCATGCAGATCGCTCTCGATTACCGAACGCAATTCGATAAGGACGTTGTACTGGACCTCGTCGGTTTTCGACGCCTCGGTCATAACGAAGGCGACGAACCTAGCTACACTCAGCCGGTTATGTACGCAAGGGTGAAGGCCCATCCGGGAACACGGCATCTATACGCACAACAGTTAATCCGCGAGGCGGTGATTACCGAAGACGATCTCGCGAAAATGACAAGCAAGGTCGTCGAAAAATATGAAGGCATTCTTCAGCGGGCAAAGCAGATCGCTGCGGAGAAGCCGAAAAAAGTCGCATTGGCAGCACCAACGGC
This sequence comes from Chloracidobacterium sp., assembly GCA_043722725.1. Lineage (GTDB taxonomy): Bacteria > Acidobacteriota > Blastocatellia > Pyrinomonadales > Pyrinomonadaceae > OLB17. The sequence continues at coordinate 3,341 of JAYSON010000252.1, read as the reverse complement.
TGAAGAAGACGGCTCAGGCGTCATGCAGACGGGTGCCGATAAGGAAGCCCTTCGTCTGGCCTCCGCGAAGATCTCGCTTGTACCCGAAGGTTTTCACGTCAACCCGAAAATGGTCGGACAGCTCGCACGCCGGGCAAAGATGGGGGCCGGCGACGTTCCGATGGATTGGGGATTTGCCGAAGCGATGGCGATCGGCTCGCTCGTCTTGGAAGGCTATGCGATCCGGCTCAGCGGACAGGATTCCGGCCGCGGCACTTTCTCCCAGCGGCATGCATCGATGTACGACACTCTTACGGGCAACCGTTGGTCGCCGCTTACTGAACTGCGAAATGAAGCGAATCCAAAGGCACGATTTTATGTCTTCGACAGTTCGCTTTCGGAATCCGGAGTACTTGGATTCGAATACGGTTATTCGGTAATTTGTCCGGATGATCTTGTAATGTGGGAGGCTCAGTTCGGTGATTTCGCGAACGGCGCCCAAGTGATTATCGATCAATATATCGCTGCTTCAGAAGACAAATGGCAACAGAAATGCAGACTGGTGATGCTGCTCCCGCACGGCTACGAAGGCCAGGGACCTGAGCACTCGTCGGCCCGATTAGAAAGATTCTTGCAGCTTTGCGCGGAGAATAATCTTCAGGTTTGCTACCCGACTACGCCGGCCCAATACTTTCATTTACTCCGCCGTCAAACGCGGCAGGAGACAGTTCGCCCGCTCATCGTAATGACGCCAAAGAGCTTGCTGAGGCTGCCGGCGGCGAGTTCGACAATAGATCAGCTTACAGAAGGCGGTTTCAACCCCGTACTTGATGACGCAAAGGTGTCTGATCGCTCGAACGTAAAACGGATCGTATTGTGCAGCGGCAAAGTATTTTACGACCTTGAAGCAGGGCGCGAAGGAACAAATGACACGCGGGTTGCCGTTGTCAGACTTGAACAGTTCTATCCGTTCCCTGCATCCGGGTTGTCGGAGATATTTGCCTCGTATCCCAACGCGACGCAACTTTTCTGGACGCAGGAAGAGCCGCAAAATATGGGCGGATGGCATTTTGTCGAAGACCGGCTGAGGGCTATCAAGCCAGAAAATGTCGAGCTGAGATTTATTGGCAGATCGGCCTCAGCTTCACCGGCGACGGGTTCTTATGCCATCCACGAACTAGAACAGAAACAGATCGTAGACGATGCTTTGATCGTCGATACGGGCGCAATATCCGCCGCGAGCGAACCGGAAGTCTCGGAAAAACTTGCTCCGGCCGGAGCTTAGAAGCGTACGTTCCGACCTAAAACTGTCTCTACCATTTCGTCTTACAGCCGAAGCGTGTTTTAATTCTGCTTCGTCATTTTTTGTGCAAATGCGGCGTATTTTGCATCTTATTTTTGGCGATCGCCCGATCAAGATATGCATATATTTTTAGCGATACCGTTAAGCTTACTATTCACTACTTTCTTCGCGTTTTCAACGGCGTGTCGAGCTCAAACTGCGGCTCCGCCGAGGGCGAACGGCGAGACAAGGGCAACTCCATCCCGTTCGAACGACAACACGATAACGATCGCCGCCGTAGGCGACATAATGATTGGGTCAACGTCAATAAACGAAACGTTTCTGCCGCCGAAAGATGGCCGCGACAGTTTTAAGGCCGTTACGCCCATACTTTCTGCGGCAGATATTGCATTTGGCAATCTTGAGGGGCCTTTGGTCGATGGTGGAATTTCGACGAAGTGCCCGCCGCTGCCGCCCTTGAAGCCTGGCGAAGTTGCAAAGCCCATTCGTTGTTTCGCATTTCGGTCACCGACGCGGTACGGCAAATATCTTAAAGACGCCGGTTTTGATGTTTTGAGTCTTGCGAATAACCACGCGTCAGATTTCGGTGATCAGGGACGTGTGAGTACGCGTAAAGTGTTGGATGGATTAGGGATAGCACATGCCGGCAGCGGTCGCGGCAATTACGCAATGACGGTAGTTGAAGCGAGAGGGAAGAAGATCGCATTTATTGGATTTGCCCACAATGCAATCGTACCTAATGTAAACGGACTTGATGCGGCAGCCCAATTGGTAAGAACCGCCAAGAAAAAGGCGGATCTTGTCGTTGTCTCATTCCACGGCGGAGCTGAAGGCGAGAGTGCCCAAAACGTTCCCCGTGCGACCGAGATCTTTGTCGGGGAAAAGCGTGGAAATCTGCCACTTTTTGCGAGAACAGTTGTGGATGCAGGTGCCGATCTCGTGCTCGGGCACGGGCCGCACGTATTGCGCGGAATGGAGATCTATAAGGATCGCCTTATCGTCTATTCGATGGGAAACTTTGCGACCTACGGAATGTTCAATCTGAAGGGAGCACAGGGACTTACGGCAATATTTGAGATAAGACTTGGCTTGGATGGTAAATTCGTCGGCGGAAAGATATATGCCGGAAAACAACCCGGACGTGGTATGCCTGAATTGGACGAGAGCGGCGACGCTTTGCGAAAGATCCGTTCGCTTTCACAAACCGATTTCCCTGCCACCGCACCGAAGATCGCTGATGACGGTACGATCTCGCCAATATAAGATCCAGACACCACCTAACGACTATTTCTTATCTTTCTCAACTTGTTTTACCAATCTACTCGCGTGGTTACGGGCAATAAGCGGTACACGTTCATCGTTAGCCAGAGTTTGCAAAAACGGGACCATTTGGTTCGAATCTGATATCTCGTTTCGTCGGATCATCGAATCTAAGGAATCCATCAGCTTTGGCGATTCAAGCGGTTGGTTTTCACGTGCAAGTGAAATATCGAACATCCAAATAAACTGATTGCCGATCTTACGGTATTCGTCCACCAAAAGTTTCGCATCCTTATTTTGGGTCCAATTAAAGGTCGTGTTTCGCGTTTTGCCATCCCTGGTCAAACGGAAAGTCATTGTTCCGAGATGCGAAAAGTCCTTTTCATACTGATAGTTCTGGTTTGAGCTGAGGAAATCCAGGGCGGTCAAAGCTCCGTTTATCTTGTCAAGGGTTTTGGACGAGAGTCGGATCGGATCTGAGATAAATTCCTCGTAACCTTTTTTCATGAATGATATTTTACCTTTGCCCGATTCGTCATGCTCGATCAAGATCTTCGAAATGAGGAACTCGGGCTGCGTAAATTCGTAGTGATAGGCCGGCACGAAAGATACCTCTGCAGGTGTATGCGAGACAGACGAGGGCCGTTTATTGAGCCTATCCTGCAATTCCTCGGCGCTCGTTCCGTCTGGCCGTGCGTTCTTTTTCGGCGGCGGAGCGGAGGTTGGGTTACTTTCTTCAGGCCCGGTTTTTGTCTGCGTTGAAACCGGCACCTTTTTGGGGCTCGGCTTTCGCTTCCGC
>JAYSON010000251.1:0-2600 GCA_043722725.1 Chloracidobacterium sp. | reverse complement strand
TCGCAAATCCAGGAGTGCCTGGTCAGAATCCGCGAACGGATTTGTCACCGGCGAAACTATTGTTCCCGTGCCGCTGTTTTTCTCGTTCAATGCAGCGGCAGCCGTGTTGCCGATGGAAATCGTTGGAGCGGCTTCGGGTGTTTTTTCATCTCTCGCGCCACGGCGCTTTTCCAAACGTTCTTTGACTGAATTGATCTGCTCGGCACGCCTTTCTCGCCGCTTCGCATTCCATCCATTGAAATGAACCTTGAAATTCTCCCAAGCCATCTCAAAATTTCCAAAAAACCCGAGAAACGAAAGGTTTGTGATCAAAAGAATTGCTAGGATAAAGAGTGTAGACAGCAGAATTCCGGCACCGATAGTAGACAATAGATAGATCGAGTAGCGGGCGAAAAAGGCTCCGGAAATTCCGCCGTGCCATCCTGCCAAATGAGTCAGTCCCGATGCCGACACGATTAAAAGGAGGTAGCCGACGATCCGGCTAATTCGCGGCCGCAGACTTGCCGATTGAAAGACGCGCCAAGCGATCAAAGCCAGCAAAGCGGGGAAAAGATACGCCGTGCTCCCCACGATCGACAGCAATGCCTCGGCAAAATTTGCACCGACAACCCCGATCCAGTTCTGTACTTTTTGCGAAGACGCCGTGTTAAAAGTTGGATCACTTGGATTGAAAGAAACCAGGCACAAGAACACCAAAACCGCCAACGCCAATAACCCAACCGCGAGAACTTCATTTGTTCGGGAATGCGGCTTTATTGCCCCATTTCGCTTTTTGAGCAAAGTCGCTCCGTCCGCCAAACAGAAATTTAGTTCGTCGTCGGTATAGGTTTTTTTACACGTCGGGCAGATCTTCATTGTTCGCCTTCGATTACTTCGCCGTTTTATCCGTTAGAACTTCGGGCCGCCGCTGCTTTCTTAAAAACCAAAAATTCCCTGATAAATGCATCGATCTCACCATCTAAAACGCCGTCAACATCGGTTAGTTCAAACTTGGTTCGAGTATCTTTAACCAATCGATACGGATGAAGCACGTAATTACGAATCTGCGATCCAAAGGAAATATCCTGCTTTGTAGCTTCGAGTTCAGCGGCATTTTCACGACGTTTTTCAAGTTCCAGCTCGTATAATTTCGACCGCAAGACCTGCATCGCGACCGCACGGTTTTGAAGCTGGGAACGCTGGTTCTGACATGTAACGACCGTATTCGTCGGTAAATGCGTGATCCGCACCGCGCTGTCCGTAACATTCACATGCTGGCCACCGGCCCCGGACGATCGGTAGGTGTCGATCCGCAAATCCTTGTCCTCTATGTTAACTTCGATGTTCTCGTCAATTTCCGGCGACACGAACAGCGACGCAAACGAGGTCTCGCGGCTTCCGCCGGAATTGAACGGCGAGATGCGGACAAGACGATGAACTCCGGCCTCGGTCGATAACAGGCCGTAGGCATATTCGCCTTCGACCCGAAAAGTTGCGGACTTAATGCCGGCTTCGCTCCCGCCTTGTTCGTCCAGGACATCGACCTTGAAACCTTTTCGCTCCGCCCAACGCAGATACATCCGCAAAAGCATCTGGGCAAAATCCTGGGCGTCAGTTCCGCCGGCTCCGGCTTGTATAGAACAGATCGCGTTATTTGCATCGGTTTCACCCGACAGCAAACTCTGCGTTTGGGCCGCTTCTACCTCTTTGTCCAGGCGGGCGACGAGTTTCTGCAATTCCGCAGCGGAATCCGCATCGGTTTGAGCAAATTCAAAGAGCACTTCGGCATCCGACACGCCCGCTTCGAAACCTTCCTGTTGCTGCAATGCCTTCTCGATCCGGCTTCGCTTCTGAACTACTTTTTGCGCTTTTTCCTGATCGTCCCAAAACCCCGGCTCGGAGATTACCTTTTCCGACCTTTCAAGTTCGGCGCGCTTCGCAGGAACGTCAAAGAAACCTCCCAAGTTGGGTAACTTTATCTTTTATTTCGTCGAATTTTGTTTGTAGATCTGAAAGTTCCATCCGTTTCAATGTCAAAAATTGCAAATGTTATTCGGCGACTGGCAGCTTTAGTGCGACGGCTGATTTTTATCTTATGGATTATCGTAGAAGTATTTTCGTATTCCTTCAAACGAGTTTTTCCAGCCAATGACACAGGCCTCGTAGAACTCCTCCGCCGCCTCATCCGTCGCGAACCAATCATGCACAACACGCAACGTACATCCGCTCACCATAGGTTCAATGATAAACTCGGTCGTCATGTTCATTTCAAGCGGCGGATCGGATTTTGCCAAGTATTTTCCGTCGCTTAGGAGCAAACGCCTCGGCGGTTCGAATTCCCTTATCTTAAACGAACTCGTGTAGCCTGAATCATTTTCGCCTTCGCCCCAGGTCGCGATCCACGAACCGTCTTTCGCGGCCGTGACTACTACCCGCGACGCTCCCCACCAATCCCGAATGGCACTCGGGGTAATCAGTACCTCAAACATTCGCTCAGCGGAAACCGCAAAGGGCTCTTCGTAGTTGTGACGTCGTGTTTCCCTATCCTTCATTCAATTTAATCTGTCTACTGCGAACTGAGAGGATCAAAGAACCAAGAGTTATAACCGAACACAACCAAG
>JAYSON010000250.1:0-8376 GCA_043722725.1 Chloracidobacterium sp. | reverse complement strand
CTGACGTCCGCGTCTCGCTGGCTGTCCGGCGGGCATCTTGCCCACCGAATCGGCGAGCGGGACTCTCATCGGACAGCCGTCGGCACGACGACGTCAGTTTCGCTTTGCGAGTTTCCTACAGTTTCTAAGAATGCGGCGCTTTGGAGTTTCTCTTTGCAATCTGCATCACGCTGACAATTCTGCCAAACGAATCTGCATGCGCATTTCGTGCCGTTTTTTCCGAGAGGCCGTTGCCTTCAAAAAATTCAGTCGTCTCGGCCGCATTGAAGGCGAGAAGTTTTTCGTCTATCACGTTGAGCATTTGCTTTGACCGCAGGCGCCAGAGAGGGCTTGGCGGTCTGCTTCGGCAAAGCAAAAGCAAACGTGTATTTTCACGTAGCGAATGCAACAACAGATTGAAGAATTCACCAAACCAGGGAGCGTCGAAAATTCGGTGGAGGTTGTCGAGCACGATCAGCATGGGTTCATCGGCAGGTTTCGAACCGACTTGCGAGAAGATATTGGCGAGAAATTGAGCCATTGCTGCATTCGAAACTTCCATCCTCCGGTTTTCGATTGTAGGGCCGGGAACCCGGATGCCGAGTGCCCCTGTTACGCTGGCTGAAAAATACCGAGCGAATACGTTCCAATCCGTATCCGAAGTTTCTACGGAATACCAAGCCGTTTTTTCCCACTTTTTTGCGTAATCCGCCGCCAAAGCTGTTTTGCCTGTGCCTGACCTCCCCGATATCAATGTCGCACCGAATCGCGACAGGGATTTGTCGATCATTTCGCCCAGCCTCGGACGGGTTATGATTGCTTCAAATTTTGGAATCCGCAGTTTCTCGTTAAGAATATGAAATTCATCTTTTGACGAAACGTCAACGGGACGGATGACTTTTTTCAAGCTCTCATGCGGCTCGAAACTTTCATTGGAATCAAAATTATCGTGCAGGAAAAAAGTCATTGTCATAGCACTGTCAATTTACTATAGGAAACTTGAGAAAAACTTGAAAAAAGACCCGACTTTCCAAAATGCTGGCAAAAATTCGCGCGAAACTCAAGTTTTTCTCAACCCGCACAGGATAATGTAGTGTTGCAAGGAAGATTTTATCCTTACTCAATTTGAAGTTTTATTTACGCAATTCGTCAATGGTTGCGTACAAAGGAGTAAAAAATGAACAAGGTATATTTGGGAATCAGTTTTATTTTGGGTGCCAGCGTTTTTTGTGCAAGTCAAACACTAAGATCAGATCAAACAAGCACAGCAACGGCGACAGCCGAGCGAAGCGGAAAAAGCTTGACCACAGCAGCTACGGCAAATGTAGCCGCTCAATTGCAGAGTTCCATCGATGTTAAAAAAGCAAAGGTCGGCGATGAAGTAGTCCTAAGGACAACGAAATCGATTAAACAAAACGGCGAGACGGTGATTCCCAAAGGTACAAATCTGGTCGGCCGCATAACGGAAGTTCAGAAGCGGTCGAAAGAGAGTGCAATGTCACGCATCGGCATGGTGTTTGACCGGATGGAAGGCAAAAATTTAACCGCGCCGATTACCGCGTCGATCGTTTCGATCACAAATGTACAGGCCGCAAGTTCTATTGGAGATTCATTTGGGTCAGACATTACCGGTTCGTCGCAGACTTCGGGTTCAGCCAGCCGCCCAAGTTCAAGCGGCGGAGGTTTGCTCGGCGGAGTCGGAAGCAGTGTCGGCGGGGTCGTCAATACAACTACCCAAACTGTCGGGGGCTTAGCCAATACAGCTACTCAGACGGTTGAAAGCGTTGCGAATACGGCTACGCAAACGGCAGGAAACACTACCGGCACGGTGGGAAGCGCCCTGAACGGAATCCAGATATCGAATTCAGTCAGCGGTTCGGCGAACAGCTCAACAACCCTTTCATCGCCGAATAAAAATCTGCGGCTGGAAAAGGGTGTGATGTTCCAAATGCAAGTGGACAAACAAACCGCAAATTAGGACCGAAATTTGCTAAATGAGGGGCGAGATCGTAATATGGTTATGCCCCCCTTATTATCGTTCCATTTTAGTACGTCTCACGTATTGAAATACGACATGCGTAAAACTATTCCGTAATTTATATCGAAATAAAATCTAATGAAAAAAGCCATCTCATTTTTTCTCCTTATCGCATTTGCCGCTAATTCGGCAAATGCCGGTATTAGCATCGTAAAGTCGAGCGGAATTACCTTGACCGGAGCCGACGGAATCGATTATGTCGGGACTTCGGGGATCGCTTTGACGGGTGCGGACGGCTTTTTGAATTACAGGTCTAATGGGATAACTTTGACGGGTGCGGACGGAATAACGCTTACTGGAGCGGACGGAATTACACCGGCCGGGGCCGACGGTGCAACCTACACCGGGCCAAACGGAATTACGTTGACGGGAGCTGATGGGATCACACTTACCGGAGCGGACGGAATCACGCTCACCGGAGCCGATGGAATCACATTGACTGGTGCCGATGGCACACAATATCGGGCGGATTCAATAGTGATGCGGCGTCCGAACGGGATAACGCTCACCGGTGCGGACGGGATTACTCTGACGGGAGCCGATGGAATTACACTGACAGGTGCGGACGGCGCAACTCGCGTCGGAACAAACGGTATAACGCTAACTGGGGCGGACGGCATCACTCTAACAGGTGCCGACGGCATTACGCTCACGGGAGCGGACGGAATCACACTGACGGGAGCCGATTCGGTAACGGGCTTTAGTTCGAACGGTGCTGTTTTCGATCTTACCAATCCCAACGGCATCACCTTGACAGGAGCAGACGGAATTACCTTGACCGGTGCCGACGGGATTACCCTAACCGGTGCCGACGGCATTACTCTGACCGGCGTCGACGGAATTACGCTGACAGGCGCCGATGATCAGACCGGCCTGCAAAGCGTTGACCCTGACCTCGCAATCCAATTAAACAATGCGACCGACGACAGCAACATCAACGCAATCGTTGTATTTCACCAGGCTGTTACCGAAGCGGACTTTCTGGCATTGCAGCAGATCGGCATTTTGGGCGGAACACGCCTACGCGTGCTGCCGATGGTTTATGTGACTGCAACCCGGGCTCAGCTCATTGCGGTCTCACGACTTCAAAGCGTTCGTTCCCTTTACGGGAACCGGACGCTGAATTTCAACTCCGATCCTTATTTTAACCCAACAGGCGTGCAGCGTGTTTCCGGTGACAATGATCTGCGAACGGAAAACCATTCGTTGACCGTTTCGGGCCGGAATGTAACCGTTGCCGTTCTTGATACCGGCATTAATGGACAGCACACAGATCTGGCCGGTCGCGTTGTACAAAACGTTCGGCTTTCCGATACGCAGAGCGCACCTGCCGGTTTTACGAATCCGATTCCAGTCGAAAATCTATCCAACACCGATCTTGTAGGCGGCCACGGAACTTTTGTCGCGGGCGTGATCGCCGCGAGCGGTGCAAGCTCGGGCGGAAAATTTAGCGGCGTGGCGGCGGGAGCGAATCTCCTCGGCCTCAGTGCCGGCGATCTAAATTTGACGCATGTGCTGTCCGGATTCGATTACCTTTTGGAGAAGGGGTCCAGTTACAATGTCCGCGTTGTAAATTGTAGTTTCTCGGCAAACACATTGTTCGATTATAACGACCCCGTAAATATTGCAACGAAAATGTTGACCGATCGGGGCGTGAATGTAGTATTTTCAGCCGGAAATTCGGGTTCGGGTAATGGAACGATGAATCCGTATGCGTCCGCGCCTTGGGTGGTTGGCGTCGGTGCGACGGATACGCAGGGAAGATTGGCGGATTATTCGTCGCGGGGAAATTTTGGCGACGATATTCAGCATCCATCGCTTGTTGCACCAGGGACGAATATTGCAAGTCTGCGAAGTCTTGCGACAACTACAAGTGTTTCCGGTCTTGGCGGGGCAGATACTCAACGACTTACTCCTTCGGAATTGCCCTTCTACACGACGGCCAGCGGAACGTCCTTTTCGGCCCCTCAGGTCGCCGGTGCAATTGCGCTGATGCTTGAAGTTAATCCGAGTCTGCGTCCTGCCGAGATAAAAGACATTCTCAGCCGTACGGCAACGCCGATGCCCAGATATTTTTTCCACGAAGTCGGCGCCGGAATGCTCAACACATATTCCGCGGTTCTCGAAGCAGCCTTTCCTCAACGAAGAATGGGTATCTTTCGCTCAACACTTTCAAAAAACTCGCTTAAATTCGTCACATCGACTTCGCAGAATTTCATTCAGGCAGTATTTCCGAATCTCGTGTCTTCGACCAATGTTTCGATTCCCGCAAATACGATCCAGGCAAGCATAAATGTTTCGTGGGATCTTAATGCGAACGATTTTGGTTTGAAATTATACAATTCCCGCAATGATCTGATCGGCGAATCGAATTATCTTAATCTGCCGGGTTTGACCGGTCGGAACGAAAAGATAGTGTTGCGGAATCCTGCCAGCCAAATGCTGCACAGTGCCGTTCAGCACACGGGAGGCTTAGGAACCGTCCAGAATGTTTATGGCGCGGTTGAAGTGACGAGGGTTGAATATCCCAATTTGCTGGATCTCAGTACCCTTTCTCCGCCAATGGTGGAGCAGGCCGAAATGAGTTTGCTGACCAACGTAATGCTTCCGGAAGGCGGGAAGTTCCGTCCCGCGTCTTCCGTATCGAGGGCCGATCTGGCCAACGCATTTGTGAGAGCCGGTCTCGTTTCGCAGTATGTAGCGGCAACGGCGATGTACACGGATGTAAGAGATATTTACACAAGAAACGCGGTCGAAAGCGTGCAGTCGACCCCGGGCGGCAAGCTTTTTTACGACGCTATAAGTAACGGCCGGTTTTATCCTAATAATTCCGCAAACAGACTTGCCGCCGCCGTGGCATTTGTAAAAGCCGTCGGCCTTTCTCCGACGTCTACCCTGCCGCTAAGTGTTACCGATGCAAGCGCAATCCCATATGAATTGAGAGGATTCGTGGCGGTTGCTCTGGAAAACGGCTTTATTACGATGGACGGCAACCGCTTTAACCCGACCAGATCAATAACCCGCATAGAATTAGCCCAAGCGATGAACTTAATGGTTTATCGATAGCCGGATATGTGAAAGCCCACTCGTGACGAAATGTGTTTGGCATTCAGAATGATGTGCCACCTATAGCCTAATGTCTGTTATCAGACGCAATTCATATAAATCTGTCAGATGATTGCCTTATACTGTTGCTTAAGAGTGCTATTCCCCGATTCTAAGGTCCAGGGATAGCACCACCTGAACCATCGCATTTTTTATCTTAATTAAAGATTGATTGAGCGTCCGCAATGTTATTCCTTTGAGCTTTTTAACCATTGGACTCCGTCTCATTCAAACTTAACGCCGCCGAGATAACGGCGTGCATTGCGGTTCTCTGTTATAAAAAGCACGACGTACTTTGACACTCAGTGATTAAACCGTTAAAATTACGGTTTTGTTATCTATCGAAGATTCCAGTTAAGAAACCTTTAAAAGGAGTTACAAACACTTGAGTAACGGAAATTTTTTATTCACGTCCGAATCGGTCACAGAAGGCCATCCGGATAAAATTGCTGACCAAATCTCAGACGCGGTTTTGGATGCGATCCTTGAACAGGATCCGAACGCCCGCGTTGCTTGCGAAACCTTAGTCACCACGGGTTTAGCGGTCATTGCCGGTGAAATCACGACTACAGCGCGGATCAATTATAAACAAATTGTACGCGACACAATTCACGAGATCGGATATAACGACGCGTCGTACGGCTACGATGCTAATACCTGCAGCGTTATTGACGCTGTCGGCACGCAGTCGCCTGACATTGCTCAGGGCGTTGACACCGGCGGTGCGGGTGATCAGGGCCTCATGTTCGGGTTTGCATGTAATGAAACGCCGGAATTGATGCCGCTGCCGATCCAATTGGCTCATAATCTTACGAGAAAGCTCTCGGACATCCGCAGGAGCGGTGAGCTCGACTACCTAAGGCCTGACGGAAAGTCGCAGGTTACGATCGAATATCGCGACGGTCGGCCTTTTCGCGTTGAAGCGGTCGTTGTATCTACGCAGCATTCCGACGAAGTGACTACCGAAAAGCTCCGTTTCGATATTCTCGAAAAAGTAATCAAATCAACAGTTCCGGAGGATTTGCTCGACGAGGACACGAAGTTTCACATCAATCCAACAGGCCGTTTCGTAATTGGCGGTCCGATGGGCGACGCGGGCGTCACCGGCCGAAAGATCATTGTGGACACATACGGCGGCTATGCCCCGCACGGCGGCGGTGCCTTTTCGGGTAAAGATCCGACCAAGGTCGACCGCTCGGCCGCATACATGGCCCGGTATATCGCAAAGAATATTGTAGCCGCTGGCCTAGCCGATAAGTGTACTGTTCAGTTAGCTTACGCGATCGGAGTTGCGGAGCCGGTTTCAGTTTATATCGACACGCACGGCACCGGTCAGGTGGACGAGGTTAAGTTGGCAGAAGCGGTTCGTAAAAATTTCGCGTTGACGCCTAAGGGTATTATCGAGGCTCTCGATCTTCGCCGTCCGATCTTCAAACAGACTGCAAGATTTGGCCATTTCGGCCGCACGTCGGATGAATTTACCTGGGAAAGAACCGATAAGACTGATGCCCTGCTTCGTGCGCTGAGTAATGGAGCCGCAGTTTAATGTAAGAGTGACCCCTCGTGCGTCACGTCGCTTAAATTATAAAACGGAAAAGACTAAGGAGCAGCGCGTTCTACTAATAAGAATATGGCTAAAGAAGGATTTTCAATGCAACACGACATCAAAGACATCAATCTTGCTCCGCAAGGAAAGCAGCGCATCGAGTGGGCCGACCGCGAAATGCCGGTTTTGAGGCTTATTCGCGAGCGATTTGAGAAGGAAAAGCCGCTTACAGGCGTAAAGCTTGTGGCGTGTGCGCACATCACGACCGAAACCGCTAATCTCGCCCGCACCCTCCAAGCGGGCGGTGCCGAATCGCTTCTGATCGCATCGAATCCGCTGTCAACACAGGATGATGTCGCGGCTTCATTGGTTGCTGACTGGGGGATTCCTGTCATGGCGATAAAGGGCGAATCGATCGAAACATATCTCAGCCACGTGCGCGCTGCTCTCGACACAAATCCGAATCTGATAATTGATGACGGTTCTGATGTTGTGGCGACTATGTTAAAGGAAAAGAAGGAGTTAGCGGAAACGCTAATCGGAACGACGGAAGAGACGACGACCGGAATCGTTCGCCTGAAGGCAATGCAAAAAGCCGGCGTGCTCAACTTCCCTTCCATCGCGGTAAACGACGCGCAGACCAAACATTTCTTCGATAACCGTTACGGAACGGGCCAATCGACGCTCGACGGCATCATCCGAGCAACGAATATTTTGTTGGCTGGAAAGGCTTTGGTCGTCGTCGGCTACGGCTGGTGCGGTAAAGGCGTTGCGATGCGTGCCCGCGGAATGGGTGCGAACGTTATCGTCACCGAGATCGATCCGATCAAGGCGATTGAAGCTGTTATGGACGGCATGCGTGTTCTCCCGATGAAGGAAGCAGCAAAGGTCGGCGACTTCTTCGTCACCGTCACCGGCAACCGCCATGTTATTGATAAAGAACACTTTGAGGTGATGAAGGACGGAGCGATCGTCTGTAACAGCGGCCACTTCGACCTCGAATTGAATCTCGATTCCCTTCGCGAAATGTCGGAACCGGCCGTAAAACGCCGTCCGTTCGTTGAGGAGTACATCGGCAAGAACGGCGGAAAGAGTGTGATCGTCCTCGGCGAAGGCCGCCTAATCAATCTCGCCGCCGCCGAAGGCCACCCGGCGTCGGTGATGGACATGTCGTTCGCCAACCAGGCATTATCGGCTGAGTATCTCGTCAAACAAAAAGGCAAACTGGGCCCCGGCGTTCATATTCTTCCAACCGAAGTCGATCAGGAGATCGCGGGTCTCAAGCTCCACGCAATGGGCGTCAGAATGGATGTCTTAACACCTGAAATGCTCGAATATATGTCATCCTGGGAAATGGGAACGTAATGCCGGTTGGCAGTGGTCAGTAGTCAGAACCGGGCGATGTGACTGGGTTCCTACGCAATTGAAAGTGGCTCGGCAGAAATGCCAGGCCATTTTTTTTGGCTCTGCCCGCGAAGCGGTACATAGCACGTCCTTCGATCCCACGTAAAACGAATCTTCGTAAACACCTCTGTTCACACTTCGCGTTCCGCCTTTAAAGGCCCATGCCGCAGTTTCTTGACACAACCACTGACACGGAACCGAAACACCACTGACATCAGCCCTGTCACGTATAACTCAACCTTCGTTACGACCGCATCTCCACGATCTTGAAGTCGATCTTCTCGGCCTTGAATAACGGATAACG
>JAYSON010000249.1:0-10557 GCA_043722725.1 Chloracidobacterium sp. | reverse complement strand
TAAGCGGCTGCGCCCGCTCTCGAAATGATGCCGAGGATCTCGTCTTCGCGCATGATCAAAAATTCTTCGTTGTCCAGTTTGATCTCCGAACCGCTGTATTTGCCGAAAAGAATGCGGTCTCCCGCTTTCACATCCAAAGCCTGACGCGTGCCGTCTTCTTTATATTTACCCGCACCCGCAGCGATGACTTCGCCTTCCTGCGGCTTTTCCTTTGCGGAATCGGGGATAAAAAGCCCGCCCGCCGTCTGATTGTTGGTGTCTTCGATCCGACGAATGATTACCCGATCGTGTAGTGGTGTAATGTTTGTAGCCATTTCAGATTTACTCCTTTTTGAAATTGAAAAATAAAGACTAAAATAAATTCGGAAGCCACGTTCGAAAACGAAAAACTAGCACTCGTGGCATGTGAGTGCTAGTATAGAAAACATCGTTAAAACTGTCAAGTGTGAATAAGAGATTTAGAAAATCTGATAATGGTATTATCAAGTTTCGAAAAGTGAGACTCTAACCCACAGGCTGCGAGATAGGACGATATGATTTTTTCTGAGCGTTTCGGCGATCTGTCTTAGTTGCTTTTAATTCTTATGAACATATCGGAAATTAATATTTACCCGGTCAAGTCATTGAAGGGAATTAGCATAGACGAGGCCACGGTTGAGGAACGCGGACTTCAATTCGATCGACGCTGGATGCTCGTTGATGAGAGAAACCAGTTTCTGACGCAGCGTGAAATACCGGCGATGGCATTGATAAAGATAAAGATCGCCGGGGGAAATTTAACGGCCTCTTTCAGTGACAAGTCGCTTGTGGTGCCGATCAAACCGGACGGCGGCGGTATGGCAACCGTGAAGATTTGGAGCAGCAAGGTGAAGGGTAAGTTCTATGACGGTGCGGCCGATGCGTGGTTTTCCGAAGCTCTTGGCCGTGCATGCCATTTGGTTCTGATGCCCGAGGAAACGAAGCGGAAGGTTAATCCTTTTTATGCGGTTCGCAAATTTAAGGACACGGTGAGTTTTGCCGATGGTTATCCGTTTATGCTAATCGGCCAGGGGTCGCTCGACGATCTGAATTCGAGACTAGAAGTGCCGGTTCCAATAAATCGGTTTAGGCCGAATTTCGTCGTGTTGGGTGCCGGGTCGTTTGCCGAGGATAATTGGAAAAAGATCAGAATCGGTGAGGCCATTTTTCATCTCGTCAAACCATGTGAGCGATGTGTGATTACGACGGTTGACCAATCGACCGGCGAAAAAAATGGGAAAGAGCCTTTGAAAACTCTTTCCACATACCGAAATAGCGGGGGTAAAGTGCTATTCGGTCAAAATCTTATCGCCGCAAATCCCGGAGAAGTGGTTAGGATCGGTGACAAGATCGAAATTTTGGAAACCCGTTCGTAACTACGGCAGGTCGGAAGCCGGAACGGCCTTGTCGGTCGCGAGGCCGAATTGTCTAACCGTTTGTCCTTGAATGCATGGATTCGCATACCACGTTCCGGCGCGATATACGGCCCGGTCGTTTACGCCGTCACCGTTATAATCACCGGGAACCGGAATATCGCCGGCTTGTCCCCATACCGTCGTAACAAGGCTGTTGTTGCCGCTGTTGAGTTGATACCAAGTGCCGGTCGCGGCCCGGAAAACAGCGATATCTTCCTTGCCATCGGCGTCGTAATCGCCATTCACCGGAAGGTCCGTCGAGAGGCCCCATGACCGGACGACCATCTGATCATCGCTGCTGTTGATGCGGTACCAGTTTCCGTTCGACGGCCGCCAGACCGCAACGTCGTCCCGGCCGTCACCGTCATAATCGCCGGCAACCGGAATATCGCCCGCAACTCCCCATTGCCGGGTGACGAATCCGCCGCCGGTCAGCCGCAAATACCACATTCCGTTGGATGGCCGCCAGAGAACATAGTCGTCCTTACCGTCCCCGTCAAAATCACCCGATTGAGGAATATCACCGGCCACGCCCCACTGGGCCGTCACTATATTCCTGTTGCTGCTGTAGAAGACCCACCAGGTACCCGTTGACGGCCTCCAGATAGCCGTATCGGTTTTACCGTCACCTTCAAAATCGCCGGGAGTGATAACATCGTTCGGCGCACCCCACGGAGTGATATAGTATCCGGCCGTGGACTCCTGTAAATACCAGGAGTTGTCCGACGGCCGATACACACTTAGATCGGTTCGTAGATCGCCGTCGAAGTCGTTCTCCGTGCGAGTAAACAGAGTACTGTTGCCGCGATAGAGAGCAAAACCGCCTTGCCGGTTGATGACGATGTCAGCCTTACCGTCCCTGTTCGCGTCCAAAACGGCGAGCGAGCTTGCGGCGGAAGCAGATATTGGAAGCATCAACTCAAAAATCCCTCCGAAACTGCCGGTTCCGGTGCCGGGCAAAATCGTAAAATTGTTAACTCCCGCGGTTGAACTAATTTGCCGGACGGCAATATCAACCTTCTTGTCGCGGTTAAAATCGCCGACCGCGATACCGCTTGGCTGGTTATTTACAAAAATATTGTTTGCCGGACCGAAAGTGCCCGTGCCGTTGCCGACAAAAACAGTCACGGTGTTACTGCCGTTGGTGACGGCTAAATCGGGAATACAATCGCGGTTAAAATCGGCCGAGACAAGTTTTTGCGCGCCGTTTGATGTCGTGTTAATCGCGGCATTGAAACCGCCCGCGCCATTGTTGAGTAATATGTGGACGACATTGGTGTTTGGGGCGGAAGCGGCAATATCCGGCCTGCCGTCAACATTGAAATCGGCAACCTCAATATCCTGCGCTCCTCCAAATCCAACGGCAAAACTCGTCAAGCCGGAAAAACCGCCCAAACCGTCGCCTATTAAAAGTTTGACGGCATTTGACGGAGCGGTGTTATAGCCGCCGACTTTTGTAATTACCAAATCAAGTTTCCCGTCCCCGTTGAAATCAGCCGTTACCATATCCGAAATGCTTTCGATTGTGGTGGACGTGCCGAAACTTGTACCGGTCGGAAAATTGCCCGTGCCGTTGCCCAGGCGAATGTTTAGACCGCCGGCCAGAAAATCCGTTCCGATAGCCATATCGAGATTACCATCGGTGTTGAAATCGCCGAGGGCGACGACTCTGGCGCTCAACGCGCTTCCGGCTTGCAAAGGCGTAAAGCTGAAGCCGCCCGCGCCGTCGTTCAAATAAACTCCGATGAAGTCGTTCGGAAGTGCTCTATTCGTCGCCACAAGATCGGGCCTGCCATCATTGTTGACATCACCGACTGCCAATGACGGCGCATAGTTTATTCCGCCGTTCGGAGTATCGCTTTGCGACAGCATATTGATGGTCTGCGCTCGAGCGGAAATTAGAACAGTACTGAAAAGTAAAATTAACGAAATGTAATGTCTCGTTTGTAATGTGCGTTGGTCTCTCATAATCCTCCTACTAAATTTCTCGATATGGCCCACTTAATTCAGGCACAGGCATAAAAACAATGCCGTTATGTCCGGAATTCTCCGGGCAAAATAAATAGCTCCGTCGATTTTGTCGTCTTATCTGACCTTGCTCATTTCAGGCGCCGGAACACAGCTAAGTCCTCCGAGCGGATTAGCCTCTACTACAAGGCCGACGAACTTGACACTAGCAATAGGTAAGCCTCTTTGGGTGCGGCCTGACGCGAGAACCTTCACCTTCCAAATTTTTGCCAGCTCCAATATCAATTTTTCGCCATCGGAATTTTCCCGGATTGAAAAACCCGCTTTGTCGTCGAAATGGGTTGCCACGTAACATGCCAACAGCTCGACACGCGCGTTCGGCTTAAAGTACGGAGTGAGACGACGCAGCTCCGGCTCCAAATTGGGAAGGTTCCATATGCTGATCGCGGATGATGCATGTTCAAGCCGGTCGCCGCCCGTGATCGCGATGACGCCGGAGTTGCCATGCGACAATATTCGTAAAACATCTATTGATCCCGGCGTTTTCACCTTCTTGATAATTTCGTCTATCATTCGCTTGACGCCGTCAGGCCCCGAAGCGATTTCCATCGGGTCTTGATTCAAGGCGGTTAATTGCCGCCACATGGGCAGTAGTGCCCGGTCGACCGTGTCAACTATATTTATTTCCATTTGTTCTTTTCTCCTTTTACAACTTGATGATCTGGATCGAGCATTCGCCGGACAGTAAGTAATTTCTTAATTATCCGTCTGCACCGCCCCGACCTTCGGCAATCCTTTCGACCACCCCGTCAGCGGAAACAGCTTCCGCTCCTCCTGTGAAAGTAGGAGAGATCGGACGGGCGTTTTGCAGTCCCGACAATGCTTTAGTGAAAGACTTCAGGCAAACTAAAACGCTTCCGGTTTCGACAAAATGAACTTTGCCCGTTTCGATGAGACGATAAACTTCCCGCTCGGTTGTCCGTGTCAGAATCGCCGCGATCTGCGGCGTGGACATCTCAACCAGCGATTTGCATTGCGGGCAAAAGCTTTCAAACCTTTCGCTTCGCCGGCTATACGCAACGGTTTCGCTGAATTCGATTTCGATTTCCGTTTTTTGCTTCATCTGTTTATTCTTGTGTTCTCTGCCGTACCGCATTACAATTCATTTTGAATTCCCCGACCGAAATGTTGTTGCGGTAACCATCTTCATCCCGACTCGCCCCAAAAGTCTTGGATTTTTTCAGACAAAGTTTTGACATTTTTTTGACATGAACGAACCGGCGGAAAACAAAGGATTTATTTACGAATTCGGTAAGTTTGTCCTTGATCCGCGGGAAAGAGTTTTGCTCGCTGACGGTAAATCCGTTCATCTTGCCGATAAAGTTTTCGACACGCTGCTCCTCCTGGTTCAGCACAACGGACGGCTTTTGACGAAAGATGAAATGATGACGGCGTTGTGGGAAGAATCGTTTGTCGAGGAAGGCAATCTTTCGAAAAATATCTCCCGACTGAGAAAAATTTTGAATGCGGATGGCATTCAGCTTATCGAAACCCTACCGAAACGCGGCTATCGTTTTGCGGCTCAGGTGAGGCAAATTGACGGCGCGACTGATTTGCTCGTCCACCGCCGGCTGAGCGTCAAGATCAAACAAGAGACCGAAATCGAAGAGATTACCGCGCCGCGTCGGACGAGCAAACGTGCCGTTTATCTTGTATCCAGTCTGGTCGTTCTTGTATTGGCCGTCGGTGCCGGTTTGTACTTGAATCGGAAATCAGAAATTCCGGCGTCGAAAATTAATTCGATCGCAGTATTGCCATTAAAGTCTTTGACGGCGGACGAAAATAATAAAGCACTCGGTTTGGGTTTGACGGACGCTCTGATAACAAGACTGGGCAGTCTGCGTACTGTTACCGTAAGGCCGACAAGCTCCGTCGCCAAGTTTGTTGAGACGGAAGCAGACGCGCTCGAAATCGGGCGGCGTTTAAATGTTGACGCAATTTTGGAAGGCACGATTCAACAATCAGGAGATCGTTTGCGAATCAACGCGCGTTTGATAAAAGTCACCACTGGTGAACAATTATGGACGGAAAAATTTGATGAGCCGGTGACAAACATTTTCGCACTGCAAGACGCGCTTTCCAACAAAATCGCCAGAACGCTGTTCTTTGAATTGTCCAACGCCGAGAAGAGGCAACTGGCGAGCCGCCAAACCGAAAACGTAGAAGCCTACGAAAAATACCTGCGCGGGCGTTTTTATCAAA
The DNA here is from genome assembly GCA_043722725.1 of Chloracidobacterium sp. Classification (GTDB taxonomy): domain Bacteria; phylum Acidobacteriota; class Blastocatellia; order Pyrinomonadales; family Pyrinomonadaceae; genus OLB17. Next base: position 4,894 of record JAYSON010000249.1, on the reverse strand, counting down.
ATCAAAACACCTCACAGAGCCTGGGCAAAGCCATTGAATTTTACGAACAGGCAATTGCGCTTGACCGCCAATTTGCCGACGCTTATGCCGGACTGGCCGATGCTCTTTTGATTTTGTACAACTTCGGTTTGCGACCACCGGATGAAATCGTTCCGCGGGCGAAACAATCGCTCAACCGAGCTTTGCAGCTTAATCCAAATTTGTCGGATGCCTACTCTGCGCTGGCTTTGATTCAATTTCTCGCCGAACGCGATTGGCAGGCGGCGGAACAATCGCTCAAGAAGGCTATTGAACTCAACCCTAATAACGCCGACGCCTATTTGCGCTACGGGTATTTTTTAACCGCCAACGGCAAATTCGATGATGCTCTGACAAAATTGGAAAATGCACTACAGCTTAATCCGCTGTCGCCGATTGTCCAGACGGACATCGGTTTGGTCCACCTTTGCGCTAGACGTTATGGAACGGCGATCGAGCAACTGGAAAAGGTGGTTGCCGAAAATCCGGACGTTTCGCTGCCGCGTTGGTTTTTAGGTTTGAGCTACGACGCAGAAGAAGAACCTGGCAAGGCTTTCGACGCGTATTTGCGGGCACTGGAGCGTGAAGGCGGAGCCGAATTAGCAGCCCGCATCGAGACGGTCAAACAATCGAACGGCGAACAAGCCGCGTATCAAATTTGGCTGGAAGAAAATTTGAACATGAGAAAACAAGGATATTTTCCGGCTGTCAATATTGCTTTTTTGTATGCCGCGATGAAAGATCGGGAACAAACTTTGACGTGGCTGGAAAAAGCATTTGAGGAACATGAACCAACATTTTGGCAGATAAAACATCTACCGAACTATGATTTCATCCGCGCCGATCCACGTTTTCAGGAAATGCTGCGAAAAGTCAATTTGTAACGGCAGAAAATGGACAGCGGAAAATTAAATCCGTCACACTTCAGCGTAGCCAAAAACTAACGACACCGCCGTGTTAGCGTATTTTCGTCATAACCTAGCTACAAAGTAGCCCTGGCTTGGATTTCCTTTGGTTGTCCGGTGCCGGGAAACGCCAATTTTATCCTGCGTCCGTCCTAATACGTGAACAAGACCGTGTGGTCTCTCATCGCGTATGTTCCGGATCTTTGGGTAGAAACCATCCGCGAACTATTCCTCCGACCGTGGATTCCCACTGATCACACGGTCGATGGTAAGGCGGACCTTCATTTCTTGCGAACCCATTTCGAAGTGGTCATGTAGCTGTCCGGGGGGTCGGTGAATGTCCTCTCTGGAATTTCCTGGTCGTCATACCAGGGGCCGGCGACCTTCAAAATTGTCATATCCGGCAGTTCCAGCCAGCCGCGCACGACATATTTCGCGGTGCCTTTGTGCTTGATGGATATAACCCGGCCAACTATCGTGATGGTGCCGGTCGTAATGTCCCTGAGTTTCTTACCGTTTCTTACCTCGAAGAAATCATTGACGTATCTCCCGTCCCCGTCTATCGTCCACTTGCTTGTGAAGTGAAGCGAGTCGGTTCCCGCGTGTGCGCCCGAGTCACGGAAAACATATTGCGTTGAGATGCGTCCGGGATTATCTCCCCAATTACCGACAAGATCGGCAATGGTGAGTTGGCGCGTAGGTGGCGGGATGAAGAGATTGCCCCATTGATCGAGGGTCGGCGGGGCGGCTGCGGCCGTATTATTTGCGGGTAGAGCGACTTTGTCCATCTCTATAGCGCCGATGAAAGCATCAACCTGCTTCACATAGGCCGGATCGTTGAAAACTGCGAGAATGCTGACCGTTTTTCCAAAGCCGCTGAGAACGGTCAAAAACCCCACAGCTTTGCCGACTTCCGATTCGACCTCGGACCCGCCCGAGATCGCCGTCCATCCATCGCCCGTTTGAGTGTCCGTTTTTGGATTTGATTCCGCCTTCATTGTCTTGACGACCAGATTGTTCCACTCACGCTTAAAATCGCTTGTCGGATTTCCGGTGCCGGGTGTCGCGCCGTAAAGCGTAATGATGCAATACCTACCCGTGGCTTGATTTAGCTCGCTAAATACCACCACATTTTCCTTCGGCAATTTATTCATGCCTTTCGGCGGCGTGTACTGCACAATTCCCAGCTTTTCCGTTTGGCAAAATGCTGTCTGTGTAGTGAATAAAAAGCCCGTAATCAAAAGAGGTAGCCCAAGGCACAATTTGTAGAAACATTTGGAATACATAGTTTTTTACTCCTTCCTTCCTTTCAAGCCGTCTTACCACGCCGGACAATTTCAATTGCTGTACTCATCGTTTTCGAAGTAAATCAGGCCAATGTACTAGGCTTATCTAGCGAAGCACGAGGATATTTACCTTTCGATATGAAATGTTCAACTGTTTCAAATATCCGCCTTGCAGGTTGTGGCAGAGGGTAATCTTGACCGATCCATTGGACACCAACGCTGACCACCTCAACTCTTCAAATCCGTCAGTATGTTGTCCCGTCACAATAACTGTATCCGTCATGAGAATATTCGGATTTTCATAGATTCCGACGGGAGATCGGCAATATCCCATCGGCAGTGAGAAACCGATGCTTGGCAAGGTGAATTCCGCCCTGACAACTACCGTGAGAGGTGCAACCGCAAATGTCATCGGGACAACCGGCACATACGGCGTAGTCGTCGGCAAAGTCGGGTTTGTAGCGACTGTTGTTCCGCCGGAAGAAATAACTATATTGTAAGCAGTATCGGGATTGAGACGTTCGCCGTTGACGTTTTTTATATACCATTTTCCGCTTGTGGGATTGTATTCGGCTTGGGCCTCGTATTTGTTAAGTGAAGCGGATCGGTAGTCCGGTGCATGATTTTGGAAAATTCGAAGCTTTGCATTCGGATTATTGTTGAGTATCGGGCTGTCAATATAGGAACCTTCGCCAATCAGATTGTCTTTCTTTATGATATGAGAAAAATGATTCGCATCGGGTTTTAAGAAAACTTCCACCTTAAATTTTAATCCAATCGACATAGATGCGTGATCGGTGTTAAAGATGTTCCATTTATCGTTGTAGTACCATGCCCCGATCGGATGTGGATTTTGTCTTGCTGTGTCGCCGATGGGCTCAGCCACGATAATTGCCTGCGGGTTGCCGGCAAGTCCGGGCATATCGATTGTTGCCTTGGAAGCGACAAGATTGGCTTTGGTGGTTGTCAGCGTGAATTCCTGTGCGAAAGTGAATGCCGTCAACGCAAGAAATAGAAATGCTACTAAAATGATTTTGTGTGCCTTCATTATTTTCTCATTGTTTTCCAAATGTAAGCTCGCCCCCCTCACCTCCTGCGAACCCAGTTCGAGTTGAGGTTCGAGCCTTGATCTGGATTGGTGAAGATTTCCGCGGGAATCACGTTATCGTTATACCAGGGACCGCAAACCTTCAAAATTGTCATTTCGGGAAGTTCCAGCCAGCCCCGCACCACGTATTTCGCGGTATTGTTTTGCCTGATGGAAATGACTCGTCCGTTGACAGTGATCGAGCCGGAAGTCTTTTCTTTGATCTTCCTGCCGTTCTGGAGAGCGAAGAAGTCGTTAAAATATCCTCCCTCCTTCGTGATCGTCATTTTGCTGGAAAAGTGGAGCGATTCGAACCCGGCGTACGTCCCCGTGTAGCGGTCAACATACGTCGTGGTGATGCCGTCGTTCTCGCCCCACTCGCCCGCCAGATCGGCGACGGTAAGCTGCCGCGCGGGCATTGGGATAACGAGTCGGCCCCCTTCAGTCCGTGGAGCCTCAGCGACGGTTTGCGGCGCGGCGGCAATGGATTTTTCCATATCTAAACTCGAGCTAAAGGCCACCAGCTTAGGCAAATACGATTCGTCATTGAAAATGCCGAGAACGCTGACCGTTGTTCCGAAATTGCTAAAAACTGTCAGAAACGCAAGAGCTTTGCTGCCTTGGAAATCCACGGCTGTCCCGCCTGCGATTGCCGTCCATCCGTCAGCCGCTTCCGTTTCAGTTTTCGGGTTGGTTTCAGCCCCCCAAGGTTTGACGACCAGATTATTCCACTCCCGCGTAAAATCTTTTTGCGGATTTCCGGTGCCGGGTGTTGCGCCGTAAAGGGTAAAAGTGCAAAACCTGCCGGTCGTTTCGTTAAGCTCGCTAAAGGTAACGATGTTTTCCCTCAGCGTCTTCTTCCAGCCCTTGGGCGGCGTGTATTGAACGATGCCCAACTTTTCCGTCTGACAAAACGCCGTCTGCGGAACTAACGAACAGAAAATTGGGACAATGAACAGAGCTAAAACGATTTTTAGTGTTTTCATGATTCTCCATGTTTTCAAAAACTATAGCGTTTCGAATATTACGCCTGCGGCCAGGGGAGATAAGAATTCGGGGATGCGGCTGTCCGCTATTCCGCCGCTGCTCGATGAAAGGCCGTCTTTTGTGAATGTGATGGTGCTCACATCGATGCCGAGGACGATCTTTGTCGAAGTACGGGCGATGTCACGGAAATTGTCCAGGCTCGCCAGGTCGTTGTTTTGCTCGGCGTCCATATAACCTGCCAGAACGAAACCGCCCATATAAACCAGCCAATCGTGCATCTGTTGCTTTTCCGCATTGGTCATTTTCGAGATCTCCGGCGTGCTGCTAATGATATCGCGCAGCGATACGAAGAGTTTTTCGGTCACTTCATCCGACGGCAACGGCGTCCGATGGTAGGCAACAACGTTCGACGCGATGAAAAACGTCATCGCGGCCGCGAGATTGTTTGATTTGCCTTCCTTTGCGACTTCGGTTTCGTAACCTTGCTTAACCTGTGTGAAAAGCTCGATGAGGTCTTGTTTTTCGGCGGGAGTAGATGCGAAAGCGTTTGCGAGCAGTTGATCCACCTCGGAATTTCCTCCGGGCCGAAATGTGACCGAACCGGTTGGACT
>JAYSON010000248.1:0-2116 GCA_043722725.1 Chloracidobacterium sp. | reverse complement strand
GGACGCACCTTACGCTTTGTGTGGAGTGTGCAAAGCTGTGCGAAGATTTTGCCGCAATTCTTGATTCATGCCAGATAGAAGCGCCCTCCGAAATCGTTCCGCCCAATTCGCAGGCACTTTGGTGCCGCATCAGCAATACGATCGAGGGTGATATTAAGCCGGTTCCGCCTGCCGAAGATCAAAATCGCCGGGGCTGGCAGTTCTCATTCGCGCAGATCGGATCGGCCGTTCTCGGTGTCGCCCTAATAAGTTCCTTACTGACGATTGTCGGGATCAGAAATTATTTTGAGCCGTCGAGTGAGGATTTCACGTCGCGTTCGGCGGCGTCGCAAACGACCTTCGAAAAGGTTTTAAGCAAAGTCGGCCTTATCGATACCCCGCAGGAAGCGCGAATGAGCAGGCTGAAAGAGCAGGAAACAGCAATCGAGTATTGGGACAAACGCGTTCAGGCCCAGCGTGATAAATGGGACAATAAAATGCGTGACGCATTTGACCGCAACCTGAACGAGATCAATCAAACGGTGAATGAGTACACGATGATTCTTCAGGAAAATCCGGACGATGACCTGTCCGGCGAAATGCTGGATTCGGCCCTCAATGACAAGATGAACCTGCTGCGCGATTTTTCGGAATTATAAACTGTTGGTTTTGTGGGTAATGATCTTGAAGTTGAAAAAACGAGCGCCCATTCTTGGAAAAAAGAAAACTACGATTCTTCTCTGGTTAAGCGTAGTTTTTTTCTTTGCGCTCGGTGGAAGCGAAGTCGCGGCCCAAAAGAAATTTTCAAAAACTTATCCGGCAAGCCAGAACGTCCGCCTGCAGTTGCTGAATCGTTCGGGCACGGTAACGGTCGAGGGCTGGAACCGGCCGGAAGTTAATATCTCCGCATATCTCGAAGCTCCGGCCGCGAATATTTCTCCGCAGAGCCTGAGCGGTACGATTTATATCAATCTCGTCAAAGATAATCAGGGACGCGGCGATGTCGGAAGCGTTAATTTCACGATCCGCGTGCCGTACGATTCGATGGTCGATATCGAAACAAAGATCGGTAACCTAAATGTCAGCAACGTTCGCGGCGGCCTGGTGCGGGCGCATATTTCGAGTGACGGCGACATTACCTTGGCCAATATCAGTTCTGGTGCCGTATCCGCCCAAAACGGGATCGGCAATATCTTTTTCGACGGCGAGATCCTTGCGGGCGGCAAATACCGCTTTACCTCGATGCGTGGCGACATAAACCTTCGCGTTCCTTCCAATTCCGCCTTTCGGCTGATCGCGACCGCACCATCGACCCGCAGTATAAATTTGGGCTCATTCTCCGGCGGGAATATGCAGTTCGTCGGCGACGGCAGACGCGTCGTCGGGCAATTCGGCGACGGAAGCGCGACGCTTACCGTTACGAATCAGCGCGGAAGTATAGCGTTTATCAGGCGATAACGCCTGCTCACGGGCGGCAATGGAGTTAGCGGAATTGTCGTCCGGTGCTGCGACTTGTTAGCCATTGCTTTTATCACCAGACGGGGCGAATACAATGCAATGAAAATATTACCCTTTTGGCTCCGGGTATTTTGTTTCTCCTACAATATTGGTTAAATCGACTTTGGCCCAATCAAAATTCTTCATATCTTTTATCTTCCTACCGAGATACTCGCTATGACAATAAAGCCCAGGCACGGGTTTATTTTTCAAATAGGTATCTGCCTGTGATGAAAATCTGCCAACAATTGGATTTGACATACCCGCCTCAATACATTCAAATCCGAGCGCTTCAGAGAATAGAATTCTCAATGCCATGTCGCTAAATTGAAAAAAGTGCCACGGTCTTTCATGCGATGAATAAGAAAAATGGGTTTCTATAAAAATAATCCCGCCTACTTTTAGCAGTTTTGCGATCTCAATGGCGACAATCCAAGGCATTGCAAAATGTTCAAAACATGCGCTTGAATAAATGATGTCAAACCTCTCTTTTTCTTCAAAATAGGAAGATAGCTTATGGACATCCCCCACAACATCAACATTATTGCCGGGATAGTAGTCAAAACCTACATATACTGCTTTAGAGAATTCCTTTCGAGCACTGGATGCTCCTGTTACTTCCCGACTGCCTATTTCCAAT